>NZ_JBXWSK010000023.1:0-46300 GCF_059613385.1 Ruegeria sp. BHSA162 | reverse complement strand
CCAGATGCTGGCGCGTCTGCGAACCGAAGGCCTGGTTTCAACCCGCCGAGAGGGCAAGACGATCTACTATTCGCTGCGCGACGGCAAAGCCAAGCAGGTGATCGAGTTGATGCATTCCCTGTTCTGTAGCCCGCAGGCCTGAACCTGTCAGCGTGATACATAGCCTGCGATCACCTGCAACAGCTTGAACGCGGTCGCAGCATCGTTTTCTACCACGGCCAGGAACTCTTCCTCGCCGATACGCAGGCAGGTCAGATCGGTTTCGGCCACCATGCTGAGTGCGCGGGGCTCTTTGCGGATCAGGCCCAGTTCGCCCACCAGGGTGCCGCTGCCGACGCGGGTCACCAGCCGATCCTCCTCGGGCGGCTGCGGCAGGTACAGACCCGCTTCGCCGTCGATGATCATGTAGGCACCATCGGTCGGCTGGTCATCCTTGAGGAACACGACTTCGCCGGCCTTTGCCTCGTACCAGCGCGCACCAAAGGCGAGCAGCCGCAGCTGACGACGATCCAGCCCCGAAAACAGCGGCGTCTGCTCCAAGGCACGCAGCTTTCGCGTGAGGTCCGCCGAGGCTGCACTGTCACCTTCGACATCCGACGGAACCTGATCGGACACTACGCGCCCCTGTCGGATCTCGACAAACATGTCGAAAGCGCCGGGGTTCTTGAACTGTTCGTTCAGGTAGATGATCGTGGCGTCCGGAAGCAGCTCTCGCAGGTTTCTGAACACAGCCACCTGCGTGTCCATGCCATAACTCGCCAGCGCATTTTCCAGTATCAGGATATCCGGCTTCTTGATTGTCGCGCGGGTAAAGGCCAAAGGCTCGGCCAGCGCGGCCGGCAGGTTCTGCCCGCCCAGCGCGACCGGTACATCGTAGATCAGCTCAACCACCAGCGGACGGGCTCCGTTTTCGGTCAGCACGTCTGCGATCACTTTCCGAACCTCGTCCGACCGCGCGCCCCCGATCTGGCTGACCTTGCCGAACAGCGCATTCTCCATGACCGTCAATCCGGGCGCAAAGGTGGCCGGGTCCAGCGGCTCGAACACGTCGTTCAGGCGCTCCATCAACTTGTCGGAATGGCTGTGCCGCAGTTCGAGGATGCGGTTCTTGAGCTCTTCGGAAAAGGCCGGCCCAATCTGTTCGGCCGAGATCACGAAAGGCACGGCCAGCAGGCTGGCCAACTGGTCATCGTCCAACCCCGATGCGCCGGTTTCCCGGGTCCTCTCTACCAGGTCGACAGCGGCTTCGTAGGTGGCGGCCTCGAGACCCAGCTTGCGGAACAACGGGTGATCCGTCCCGTCCAGACCAAAGATCTGACGCAGCATTTCGATCACGTCACGTGTCAGGCCGACCAGTGTTTCATCCAGACCCAACTCGCGCAACTGCCCCAGGAAAACGGTCTGCCGGGCCAGCAACTCTTGAGTCACCTGCACGCGTGGCACAGCAAACAGCAGGTTTTCGGCAACGGGCAGCGCAGCGTTGTACGTCATGCGGTCGAAAATCAGGGCTTGCGACTCCAGACCGGCCTTTTTGACGGCGTCCTGCACTAAGGGCCGCAGCTCGATCAGCTTGGCAGCAAGGTCGGGGTGTTTTTCAGGATCGAAACCCAACTCGGCCCCGCGTTGGAACAAGGTGGGCCCGGAGCCCAGTCCGTCGATCAGCTTCAACCACCAATCGCGCAGCTGCTCGGCCGTTTCGAACCCGGCCAGGGAAGGGTCCAGCCAAGTGGCCCGGAAGGGATCGGGGCTGTTGCCCGCACGCAGCGTTTCAAGGTGGTCCGCGTCCTCCGGTGGAGCGGTCAGAGGCCTGAGCTGCATCGGCATCATCACGTTGCCGCCAACGGTTCCCTGGAACATCACCGGTCGCGATGTGGCATGACCGATCCGGGCCGCCACGACGGCCTGGTGCAGCGAGGACAGGTTAACACCCCCGATTTCGACCCGGCCCGAACTTGGCAGGATCTCCCGGGTCAATAGATCCGCCAGGGCCCGGCGGTCCTCTTCGCTGGGGGCGGCGACCCCTATGGTCTTACCGGCGGGGAAGGTCAGGTTCAGATCATCCAGAACCTGATTGCCATCCAGATCACGCACTGAGACTTGCTCCAACTCGATCGGGCCATTCAGGTGCGGTCGGCTGTCGGGCTCGCCTTCGAACAGGGTTTCATCCAGCATGCCGCTCGGGGCGAACCGTTCGATGACCACCTCCCAGCGCAGAGACATGTCCTGTGTCTGGTTGTAATAGGTCAGCAGTTCCTTCCAGGGCGAGCTGAGGTCCTTGTAGGCAGCGAGCGCGGCCACGAGAGCACCGAGCGAAACTGACCCCTGCAGAACCAGCAAACCACCGACCAGGTAGAATAGGAACGGAGTCAATTGAGAGATGAAGTTGTTGATGAACTTCATGAAGAATTTTTTCTGGTAGATCTCGAACCGGATGCTGAACAGCCGGGACAGTTGATCTGAAATCAGCGCTCGGCGGTGGCGCCAGCCGCCGTTCTGCCGCAGGGTTGCCGCGCCTGCTGCATTCTCGCCGATCTGAGCCGCCAGTACGCGCACCTCTTGGATCCGGCGCTTGTTCAACAGGTTGATCTGGCGCTGCAATCGCGGGATCAGCCAGGCCTGCAATGGGATCAGCGCGACAGCAGCCAATCCGAACCAGACGCTTTGCAGGAATAGAAAGGACAGGATTGTCAGCATCTGCCCCGCCTGAAGGACAGGCTGGCTGATCGCATCGCCCATCAGCCCGCCCATCGGCTCGCTTTCGGCGGTGATCATCGAGACCAGTTCGCCCTGACTGACGCGCTCGAAATAGGGTTGAGGAAACAACAGTGCGCGATTGATCAACTGGTATCTGAACCGGCGCAGCATTCGTTCGCTGAGAACGCCTTTCATCGTGTTGATGCGCATCTTCATCAAACCATGCGCCAACACCGCCGCCAAAAAGGCGAAGCACAAAATTACCAAAAACGTCGTCTGCGACAGACTGTATCCCCAGACATCCACGATCTCGCTGGAGGCGCCGATTGCGTCGTTGATGATGCGTTTGGGCAATTCAAGCGTCAGGTACAGCAGCGGGAACAAAGTTGCCGTCACGGCCAGCAGAACAAGCTGATCACGCTTGGAATACTTCCAAATAAATCCAAAAATTGAACGTTCTATGGCCCCTGCCCCTACTGGTGACCCGAAACTGTTTTGCAGCGATCCTGCCGCGGTCAAAGCAGCACGACGGTACTGCAATCGCGCTTGGATAGGCAAATGGTTTCCAAGGCGAAAACTATTTCGACTTGTGTGAACTAGTTCATTTGCGATCCTGTCTCATAGCCCTTAGTCTGAAGGTCAGGACGATATCGGGAGGGTAGTTATTGCCTGCTACACTTGGCACTGTGTTGCTTCTGCTGTGTGCACTGCAGATCAAACACATGTTTGCCGATTTCTACCTTCAAACGCCCAAGATGCTGTCTGGGCGGGGGGAGTACCTGCATGTCGGGCGCGCACAGCATGCCGCGGTGCATGTTGTGGGCTCAGTCGTGGTTTTCCTGATATTCGGCGCGCCGCTTTCGTTCATTCTGATCATCGGTGCGCTTGAGTGGATCGTGCATTTCAATATCGATTTCGCCAAAGCCAGCTATTCCGACAAGAAACAATTGCAACCTGATCAGGCCGCCTTTTGGCGGGCCGCCGGTCTGGATCAATGCCTTCACAACCTCACTTACATCGCGATGGCCTGGGCCTGGGTTGAATTCGTCGCGCGCTAGTCAGAACTCGACCGAACGATTGCGTTTGACCGCGCGCAGAACCACATTCGTCTGTGCACTTGCGACGGCCGGCAAACGAAACAGAAACCTCTCCAAAAAGACGTTGTAGGCGGCAAGATCGGGACACTGCACTCGCAGGTGATAGTCTGCCTGACCGGTCGTTGCGAAACATTCCTGAACTTCCTTGCAGGTTTCGATTGCCCGGATGAACTCCACGATCTTGTCGGGATCATGCCGCGTCAGATGCACATGTACGATCGCCTCGAACCCCAACCCCAGCGCGACCAGGTTCACAACTGCGCCGTAGCGTTCAATGATCCCGGCCTCTTCCAATGCGCGCACCCGTCTCCAAAGGGCCGAGGTCGACATACCGACCGCATCGGCAAGGTCCGCATTCGACACACGGCTGTCCCTTTGTAGCAGGGTCAGAATCCGGCGATCTCTGTCGTCCAACTGCATCATTTGGTAAACCTTTTCGTCTTCTTAGCGTTTATCGGCAAATTTTCTCGAAATAATATCAAGCTTGCGGACCCATTGACACAACATTTCGCAAATACCGAACTACAGTTGTTCAATCTCAAAGCCAATCCAGGTCCAAGCCATGAGCCGCCACGACAGCACTCTTCGCACTTATCAACTCACAGACCGGTACGAACAGACCGAGGGTCGCGTGTTCCTGACCGGCACGCAGGCGCTGGCGCGCATCCTGATGGATCAGGCGCGGCGCGACGGCGATGCCGGGCTGAACACGGGCGGGTTCGTCTCGGGCTATCGCGGCTCGCCCTTGGGCGGGCTGGACCTGGAATTGTGGCGCGCGCGCGAACGGCTGAAATCCGACCGCATCACGTTCATGCCCGCCGTGAACGAAGACCTGGGCGCAACCGCCGTTTTGGGCGCGCAACAGGCGACGCTGGACCCGCAGTGCGAATTCGAAGGCATCTTCTCGATGTGGTACGGCAAGGGGCCGGGCGTCGACCGCTCGGGCGATGCGCTGAAGCACGGCAATGCCTATGGCTCGGCCCCCAAGGGCGGCGTTCTGGTCGTGGCCGGTGACGACCACGGCTGCGTCAGTTCATCCATGCCGCACCAGTCCGACGTGGCCTTCATGGCATGGTTCATGCCCACACTGAACCCCGCCTCGGTCGAGGAATATCTGGAATTCGGCGAATACGGCTTTGCGCTGTCGCGGTTTTCCGGCACCTGGGTCGGGTTCAAGGCGATCTCGGAAACCGTCGAAAGCGCCCGCTCGGTCGAGCTGCGCCCCGACCGGCAGTTCATCCTGCCCGAGATCGACCTGCCCCCCGGCGGGTTGCACGTGCGCGCCGCCGACCTGCCCTCGCCCGAGATCGAGACCCGCATCCAGCACAAGCTGCGCGCCGTGCGCGCCTTTGCCGAGGCCAACCCGATCGACCGGCGCATCTATGACATCGACCACGCCAAGTTCGGCTTTGTCACCACCGGAAAGGCCCATCTTGACCTGATGGAGGCGTTGCGCCTGCTGGGACTGGACGAGGCCGCCTGCCGCCGTCTGGGCATCGACATCTACAAGGTCGGCATGGTCTGGCCACTGGCGCGGCGCAACGCGCTGCGCTTCGTGAAGGGCAAGGCCGAGGTGCTGGTGGTCGAAGAAAAGCGCGGCATCATCGAAAGCCAGTTCAAGGAATATTTCTATGACTGGCCCGGCGACAAGCCGCACAAGATGGTGGGCAAATACGACAGCCACGGCGAGCCGCTGATCCCCTGGACGGGTGAACTCAGCCCGCTGATGCTGGTGCCCATCGTGGCCGACCGCCTGCACCGGTTCTTCCCCGAGCAAGACCTGCCCGCCAAAGCCAAGGCGCTGACGGACCGGCCGCCGCGACTGATCAACGTGTCCGGCGCGACCCGCACGCCCTATTTCTGCTCGGGCTGCCCGCACAACACCTCGACCAAAGTGCCCGGCGGCTCGATCGCGGCCAGTGGCATCGGCTGCCACGTAATGGCTTCGTGGATGGATCGCCACACCGTCGGCTATGCCCAGATGGGCGGCGAGGGCGTGCCGCATGTGGTGGCGTCCAAGTTCAACGGCGGCAAGCACATCTTCCAAAATCTCGGCGAGGGCACCTGGTATCACTCGGGCTCGCTGGCGATCCGGCAGGCGGTCGCGGCCGGGACCAACATCACCTACAAGATCCTCTACAACGACGCCGTGGCCATGACCGGCGGCCAGCCGGTGGACGGCCCGGTCAGCGTGGCCGGCATCGCCCAGACCTGCCGCGCCGAGGGCGTGGAACGGATCGCCGTCGTGTCTGACGATATCTCGAAATTCCACCACGCGGATTTTCCGGCGCAGACAACCTTCCACGACCGGGCCGAACTGGACAGCCTGCAACGCGAACTGCGCGAGATCCCGGGCGTCACCGTTCTGATCTATGAACAGACCTGCGCCACCGAAAAGCGCCGCCGCCGCAAGCGCGGCACGATGGAGGACCCCAAGCGGTTCGTCTGGATCAACGATCTGGTCTGCGAGGGCTGTGGCGACTGCTCGGTCGAATCCAACTGCCTGAGCGTCGAGCCGCGCGAAACCCCGCTGGGCCGCAAGCGCAAGATCAATTTGAGCTCGTGCAACAAGGATTTCTCGTGCCTCAACGGATTCTGCCCCAGCTTCGTGACCATCGAAGGCGGCGAACGCCGCAAACGCATGGCAAAGCTGGATCTGGCAACACTTGAGGGCGGGCTGCCCGACCCTGCCCTGCCCCGCCTGGACAAACCGTTCGAGCTGCTGGTTACCGGCGTGGGCGGCACGGGTGTGGTAACGGTGGGGGCGCTGATCACGATGGCGGCCCATCTCGAGGGGAAAGGCGCCTCGGTCCTGGATTTCACAGGCTTTGCACAGAAATTCGGAACCGTTCTCAGCTATATCCGTTTGGGCGACACTCCAAACGCATTGAACCAGGTCCGCATTGATCAGGGCGCGGCCGATGCGGTGATTGGTTGCGACGTCGTCGTCAGTTCAGCCCCCAAAGCCTCGGCGCATTACCGCAAGGGTACGCGCGTGGTCCTGAACCGGGCGGAAATGCCGACCGGCGATATCGTTCTGCGCCGCGATGCTCAGTTGCAGGTAAATGCCCGTAAACAGGCCATTCAGAACGTGGTCGGGGCGGAAAACCTGTTCGGTTTCGACGCCAACGCGGTGGCGGAAACCCTGCTGGGTGATGCCGTGTTTGCCAATGTGATCATGCTGGGTTTTGCGTGGCAGCACGGTCTTGTGCCGGTATCGCATGTCGCGCTGGGTCAGGCGATTCTGCTGAACGGCGTCGCTGTCGAGAAGAACCGTCTGGCTTTTGCAATTGGGCGCAACATGGCGGTTCGTCCGGACGTTCTGGCGCTGCCTTCCGACGACGTTGGTTCGGAAGAAACTCTGGATCAGATGATTGCGCGCCGCACCGCCTACCTGACCGAGTATCAAAACGCGAAATACGCGCAGGCCTACGCCGATCGGGTCGCCGCCCTCCGTTCGGCGCTGCCACAGGCTGACGAGACCCTGCTGCGCAGCGTCGCTCGCAACCTGTTCCGCTTCATGGCCTACAAGGATGAGTTCGAAGTCGCGCGGCTGATGACTTCGGACCATTTCGCAAAGGATCTGGCCAACCAGTTCGAGGGCGATTTTGCGGTCCGCTTCCACATGGCTCCGCCCCTGCTGAGCCGCAAAACGGATGCCCGGGGCCGACCGCTGAAAAAGGCGTTCGGACCTTGGATGCAGCCGGTTCTGCGGGGCCTGTCAAAGATGCGGGCACTGCGCGGAACAGCTCTCAATCCGTTTGGCTATCATGCCGAAGCGCGCCTGCACCGCGATCTGCTGAATTGGTACCAGGGGCTGTTGGACCGCCTTGTGGCAGAGTACGGGGATCGGGATACCGAAACGTGGCAAAGCATCCTGTCCTGCGCTGACGAGATCCGCGGTTACGGCCCGGTTCGGATACAAGCGGCCGAGACCGCCAGACGAAAGGTCGATGACTTGTTGCGCGCGCCGCGCGCTCAGGCCGCCTGATCCAGCGCCGAGGCTTTGTAGGCCGCAAGCCAAGCCGCATCCAGCCGGTCGACAACGGCTGGATTGAATCGGTCTTCGACCTCCCAATACCGGCCGGATGGCACCATGTAGCCCGCCTCGTACTCGGCCTGCAGCAGAGCATCGACGTGTTCAGTGCGCGGCCGGGCCTCGGGGATCTTTTCGGTATGAGAGACGGACGGATAGACCAGCCGGCTGGGTCCAACGGACAACCGCACCACGTTGCAATCCTGACGCGCCGCCAGCAGCGCCAGCCGTGCCGATTTCGCCTCGAGCGAACGCAGGGTGACGTCGGCACGCAAGGGATCGGCCGTTCCCTGGCCGTAGAAATGGGTATTGCCCGAGCGCGGATAGACCATGTCGCAGCCAAAGAAGGCAATCACCGATGGTTTGAGAGCGCCCAGCGCCCAGTACCCGGCGGTAAAGGCCATGGTGCCTCCGGCATAGACGAAACCGCCATACGCGTTCTGGATCGGGACATAATCCTGCGCCGTCACGATGCGCTGTGTCGCTGTCAGACAGTCGGGACGGTTCTCGGCCGGAAAATCCTCGGGATGGATCAGGAAATCCCAATCTTCGCGGATGCGCCAGGCGTTGTTGATGACCACGATGTGAGTGAACGGCCCACGCGCCCATTCCCGTGCCGCCAGCGCTGCGGGCGCACTTCCCAAGATCAGAACTTTGGTGTCATTCTCCGCCATCGCGCCCGCCCTTTCTTAGTGTTTCCAGAGAGCTAGCGCATTTGTCCGGCTTGGCTAGCCAAGGACGGAAAAACTGCTTTCCTCGTTGATGGGTCGCTTGCGGGAGTAAAAGCCCGCGTCGATGGTGCGTTTGATATGGGGCAGCTCGAATTGCAGGGGCTGGGCGTCGTGATCCGCCCCGCCCTCGCAATACTCGACCAACGCGGCCATCATCTTGCCCGCGATCGGCGCGTTCTTGTACTGGTTCCCGCTGGTGCCGCAGGCCATGTAAAACCCTGGCAGGCTGGACTTGTCATAGATCGGGATCCAGTCGGTCGAGGCGTCGTACAGATCGACCACTCCCCGCGTTCTGGACGGAATGCCCATGCTGGGAACGCGCTGCGCGTATCGCATAGCCTGCGTCGTCCACTGGTCGGTGAAGTCGTGGTTGTAGTGCAAATCGTCCTCGCACCACTGATGCGGGTCGCAGTCCGGGTCTTCCGAGCCGATCAGGATATGGTTGCCATGTTCCCGCCGGCAGTAGCAGGCGATATCGCCGTCCGATACGATGGTTCCCTGACGCTCGAAATCGAACCCTTCCGGCGCGGGAACGTGGACCACCTCCTGCCGCAGCGGGCGGGTTTCGATGGTCATGTCGTCCAGCACACCCGCCATGCGGTTGATGATCGACGATCCCGGCCCGGCCACGTTGATCACCACCGGCGCGTAAATCTCTTCGTCCGAGGCCAGCCTGACGCCTTTGACTCTGCCACCTTCCTGCAGAATTTCGACGACCTCGGCCCCGGTCCGCACCTGCGCGCCGCGCTGCGTGGCCGCTTGCATCAGGTTCTGCGCGGACAGGGCCGGGTCTGTGACATAACCGGCCTTGGGCCAGAACACCGCCCCCTGCATCCTGCTGCCATTGGGCTGACCAAAGGCTGGATCGTCCATCCGTTTGGCCGGGGCAAAACTGTCCAGAGAATAGATCGGCAGGCGGTCGAGTATCTGTTCGGCCGACCATTCCTCAAACGGGCAATCCAACTCGGCACTGTATTTCATGTGCCTTGACAGGTGGCCGTTGGCCTCTGTTTTCATGACAAGGCAGCCCGTCTCGCAGAACTGCGCCAGATCGGCCCCATCGGGCAGGCCAAGATAGTCGGCCCAGTCGCGCCAGTAATGGTAGCCCTCCCACGCAAAGGCGGTGCCGTCGAAGGTGGAATAATGCATCCGGATGATCGCGCAGGACCCGGCGGTCGAGCCGTGCCCCACCTGCGCGTTGCGGTCCAGCGACAGGGTCTTCCAGCCGGCCTTGGCCATCTCGAACGCGATGGCGGCACCGATCACGCCGGTTCCGATGATGATTGCGTCAGGCTGGCTCATGGCTTGATCCTCCCTCCCAGCAGCGCTTGGCATAGGCGCTGAATTCCTCGATTTCCTCGGGGCGCGGCTCGACCCCGGTAAAGACGTACAGGTAGTGCGGCACCAGAGACAGGCGCGTCGCCAATGGCTCGTTCAACTGCGCCAAATCATAGCCGATCTGCATGTAGTAAAGCACGCGCGCGCGGGTCTCGGCCTCGACCGCCTCATAGCCATGGCGGGCGAACATGGCGCGCAGCGCGGCCAAGCGGCGGGCATCGGACTGGTCCAGCATCCGCCGCACCTTGCCCGACCGCCGCGCCCAGTCGCGCACGGCAAAGTCAAGCGCCGTGTCGAAAAGGGCGGTGTTGACCACGCAGCGATGCACGTTGCAGACGGCGGCGGTGATGGTCTGGGCCGGGACCTCGGCCTGCGCGATCAGGGCGGCGGTGTTGGTGGCCTGCCAGCGATCCAGCAGCGCATCCAGCAGGTGCTGCCGGGACTTGAAGTACCAGTAAAACGAGGACCGCGACA
The DNA here is from genome assembly GCF_059613385.1 of Ruegeria sp. BHSA162. Lineage (NCBI taxonomy): Bacteria > Pseudomonadati > Pseudomonadota > Alphaproteobacteria > Rhodobacterales > Roseobacteraceae > Ruegeria > Ruegeria sp. BHSA162. The sequence goes on along the minus strand of NZ_JBXWSK010000023.1, from coordinate 35,930 downwards.
CCGCCATGCGGTCGGCCAAGTTCAGAACCTTGACCTGCTCGACCCCGTCCGAGATCAGCACATCCATCGCCACGTTCAACCAGTCATCGCGCGTGACCTTGACGTTCCCGACCAGAGGCTCGGCCTTGGGGTCGTCACGATGCAGGATGGGTTTGCTGTTCATCTCAACTCTCCGGCGGCGCACCGCCCTCGGCGGTTCGGCGGGCAATGAAGTCGCGCATGGCGTCCAGCCCCGGCTGGTCCTGAGCGGGTGGTTCGAAATTGTTCAGAATGTCACGCCAAACCGCAGTGGCCCGGTAGTTCGCATCGACCGATCCGCGTTCGGTCCAGGTACCGAAATTGGCATAGTCATGCAGGTGCGGTTCGTAGAACTCGGTAGTGTAGCGCTCCATCGTCTGGCTGGCGGCGAAGAAATGGCTGCCGGGCTCGACCTCTCGCAAGGCAGTGTCAAAGCCAATCTCAGCCTGACCGGCCTGAGCCCCTGCGCACAGCTCGGCTACCATGTTCAGCACCTCGGCATCGCAGACCAGCTTTTCGAAGGACACGGTCAGCCCCCCTTCCAGCCACCCGGCCGAATGGATGATCACGGTGGCCCCCGCCATCAGGCAACCCCACAGCCCAAACTGGTTTTCATTGGCGGCCTGCACGTCATTGGCGTTCGAGGCCGACCCGGCCGCCGACCGCCACGGCAGGCCCAGATGCCGCGCCAGTTGCCCCGCCGCCAGCGAGGCCTGGAAATGCGAGGGCGTGCCAAAAGCCGGGGCGCCGGATTTCATGTCCACGTTGCTGGTGAAGGTGCCATAGCAGACCGGCGCGCCGGGATTTGCCAGTTGGGTCAGGGTCAGCGCCGCCAGCGCCTCGGCATGGGACAGGGTGATCGCGCCCGCGACCGTGATCGGCGCCATCGCCCCCATCAAAGTGAACGGCGTGATGATCGACATCTGCCCGTGGCGGGCAAAGTCGGTCAGCCCCTGCGCCATCGGAATGTCCAGGGTGCGCGGGCTGTTGGTGTTGATGATCGTGTAGCAATGCGGGTGGGCGCGGAACTCGTCATCGGACAGACCGCGCGCGACGGCCAGCATCTGGAAGCAATCCATCACCTGCGGCGTCCCGCGCGAGAAGAAGAACGGGAACTTGTCGGTCAGCTCGATCTGCGCCTGCGTGGTGAAATAGTGGCGCAGGTGGGTCGGCACGTCCTGCGGCTCGACCTGCGGCGAGATCATCTGGAACACGTCGAAATGATGGGTGAGCTTCAGGAACTCGAGGTAATCCTGCCCGCTGGCCGGGCGGCGGCCGCGCTCCAGATCGGTGGCATTGGGCGCGCCTGCGCCGGGCTGGAAAACAAGGCTGCCCAGTTCCAGCGTAAAGTCGCGATGCCGCGCCCCTGCCCGGCAGGCGATGGATTTCGGGGCCGAGGCCACCGCAGCCTCGACCAGATCGCGGCCGATGAACACCATCTGGCTGTCTTCATCCACCCGCGCGCCTGCAGCGGCAAAGAGGCGCCGCGCCTCGGGCAGCAGGACCTTGACGCCCAGTTCCTCCAGCGTGCGCAGAGCGGTTTCGTGCATGTCGGCGATCTGGTCGACGGGAAAGACCTCCATCACCGGAAACGGGTTGCGCAACTGGCGATAATTCACGTCCCGATGGGTCGCGGGTGCGGACTCCGCACCCCGGCCCCGCCTTCGCCGATCCCTGCCCCGGGCCGCCACGATCAGCCCCGCATCGCCTTGCCCTCGGGATCATAGGGCGACGGCGCGATTACCCGCGCGGGCCGCTCGACCCCGACCACGTGCACCGACAGTTCGGTGCCCGGCCGCGCCTTGTCGCGGTCCACCAGCGCCATCGCCAGCGACTTGCCGATATAGTGGCCATACCCGCCCGAGGTCACGAAACCCACGCGCTGGTCGCCCGCCCAGACCGGCTCGTACCCGCTGGCATCCGCATCCAGCGCGTCCACCTCGAGCGTGACTTGAACCTGCGCCGGGCCGTTGCCCTCACGCTCGGCCAGTGCCGCGTCCTTGCCTACGAAATCCTTGTCCCAGTCGATCCAGCGGTCCATGCCGGTCATGCCGGGGGTGTAGGCCTGGGTGAACTCGGCCGACCAGATGCCAAAGCTTTTCTCAAGTCGCGTGGACAGCATCGCGTTGAAGCCGCATTCGCGGATGCCGTCGCTGGCCCCGGCCTCAAGCAGCGCGCGGCGCAGGGCGATGTGGTCGCCATACCGGCAGTTGATCTCATAACCCTTTTCGCCAGTGACCGACATGCGGGCCACCCGGGCGCGCACGAGGCCGATGTCGTAGTCACCGCAGCCCATGAATTTCAGGGTTGAGATATCCTGTTCGGCCAGTTTCTCGACCACCGCCTGTGATTTCGGGCCAACCACGGCAAAGCCGCAGGCCTCCTCGCCGAGGTCGCGCACCTGTACGCCATCGATCATGTGATCGTCGAACCAGCGCATGTGCCAGGCCCGCAGGTAATAGCTGCCCATGATCCACCAGGTGCCGTCGCCCCAGTTCAGAACCGTCAGGTCGCCCTTGAGCCGCCCGTTCTCGCCCAGCATCGGCGCCAGTTTCGCGCGGCCCGGTCCCGGCAGTTTCGAGGCCATCACCTTGTTGAGCCAGATTTCCGCATTGGGCCCCGAAACCTCGAACCGTGAGAACCCGGTGATGTCCATCAGGCCCACGCCTTCGCGGATGGTGCGGCATTCCTCGGCCACGATGTCGAAGGCGTTCGAGCGTTTCAGGGTTGGCGTTTCCTCGAACCCCTCGGGCGCGAAATAGAGCGGCACCTCGAGATCCCAGCTGACCCCCCATTTGCAACCCGCTTCGGTCATCGCGTCATGGGCCGGCGACATTTTCAACAGGCGTCCGGCGGGCAACTGCTCGTTCGGATAGGTCATCACGAAACGGCGTGAATAGAACTGGCCCGTCGTCTCGCGGATGTAGCGCTTGTTCTGGGCAAAGTCGCCATAGCGCGCCACGTCCATCGGCCAGGCGTCGGCCTCGGGCTCGCCATGGATCATCCATTCGGCCAGCGTCTTGCCGACGCCGCCGCCTTGAAGGAACCCGGCCATCACCGCGCAAGCGGTCCAATAGCCCCGCTTGCCCGGCACCGGACCGACCAGAGGGTTGCCGTCGGGCGAGAAGGTGAAGGCACCGTTCACCCATGTCTTGATGCCCACGTTCTGGATCGCCGGATAGCGTTCGAAGCCCAGCGTCAGTTCGTTCTCGATGCGGTCCAGCTGCTCCTGAAACAGCTCCTCGCCATAATTCCATGGCGCGCCGTCCATAGCCCAGTGTTCGTGATCGACCTCGTAGATGCCGACCAGAACACCCTTCTGGTCCTGCCGCATGTAGGTGAAGCCCTCGAGATCCACGGTCATCGGCATCTCGAAATCGGCCGCTGCGACCTCGGGCACCGTGTCGGTGATCAGGTAATGGTGCTTCAGTGGCGACACCGGCAGTTCGACCCCTGCCATGCGCCCCAGCTGCTTGGCCCACAGGCCGGCGGCGTTGACCACATGCTCGCAGGTGATCGTTCCCCTGTCGGTCACCACCTGCCAGCCATCGGCGGTCTGGATCAGTTCCTCAACCTTGGTTTCCTCGTAGTATTCCGCCCCGCGTTTTTTGGCTGCGGTGGCATAGGCCTGCACGGTGCCGGTGGTGTCGATGTAGCCCTCCCGGTCGGCCCACATCGCGCCCAGAATGCCGTCGGTGGACATGATCGGGCAGCGTTTCTGCGCCTCTTCCGGGCTCAGCAATTCGCAGTCGTCGATGCCAATGGACTGAAAGATGCGGTAGTTCGCCTGCAACCACTCCCACCGTTCGGGGGTTCCGGCCAGCGTCAGGCCGCCGGTCATGTGCAGGCCGATATTCTGGCCCGATTCCTTCTCGATCTCGCTCAGCAAGTCGATCGTGTAGGCCTGCAGCGCCGCCATGTTCGGATCGGCGTTCAGCGCGTGGATGCCCCCCGCCGCGTGCCATGACGACCCCGAAGCCAGCCGCCGGCGTTCCAGCATAACCACATCCGGCCAGCCGAACTTGGCCAGATGATACAGAACCGAGGCGCCGACGACGCCACCCCCGATGACTACAACGCGATACTGCGATTTCATCCCGACCTCCCCTGGACGATTCCCAAAGGACGCTAGGGGCACTGTTCACTTCTGTCTAGACATTTCTGTACAGTGCTGTCAGGCGCTGGCGCTGGGTCGCGCCTGCACGCTGTCGAACCAGGCCCGGGTTGCCGTGTTGCCCTCGGGGATGCGCATCTTGATGACACGGGCGAAATCCACGAACACGAAGGTCGAGATATCGGCCAGCGAGAACGCCTCGCCCGCGATGAAGGCGCTGTCTTGCAGACGTTCTTCGAGCAGGTCGAAGAACGCTCCGACGCGCGCGAGGCCGCGTTCGGCCAGTTCCGGGATCTGCGCGTGGTTCTGCGGTCCGGGGATGGCGCGGTCCTTGAAGGCCGGATGCGTGTTGCGCAGCGCGTCTGCGATGGGCGCCCCGCCCTGTTGCTCGACGATCGCGTTCCACATCAGCACCAGCCCTTTCTCGTCCGGTGTCCGCCCCATCAACGGAGGCTCAGGGAAGCGCGCCTCGAGATAGGCAGCGATGCCGAGGTTTTCGGTCAGAACGGTCCCCTCGTCGGTAACCAGAACCGGAATGGTGGCGCGGGGGTTCACCTTTCGGAACGCCTCGCTCATTTGCTCGCCCTTGGCGATCGAGATGTCGCGGGTTTCGATCTGCAGCCCCTTTTCGGCGATGAACATCCGGGCACGGCGCGGGTTCGGGGCGGTCGAGCAATCGTAAAACAGCATGGGCGGTCCTTTGCGTGAACGTCACGCGTAGGTTAGACCGCCCGCCGTGCCGGGATCGAGTCCCCGCGCAAAGTGACCCTGCGGAACGCCGCTCAGCGCCGGTAGATAAAGCAGCGATCCGGAACCGCATCTGCGGGAAGGGTCTGCTCCGTGAGCGTCTCGAAATACATCCGGTCGCTCGAGACCATCAGCCCGCCCTCGGCCAGCAGCGGTTCGATCAGGGGTGACACAAAGCGGGCGAAGGCATCGTTCTTTTCGCGGTTGTGGCCGCCCAGATCGGCATGGATCAGGCTGGCGGTCGCGCCGAACCGATCCAGCGCGGCGGGCAGCGTCTCGCGCACGTCGCCCAGGATCAGACGATCTTCGGGCGGGGTGGAATCGGGGTGCGAGGCCACAGCACGTTCGAACACATAGACGGGTCGGTTGCGGACCCGGTTCATCATGTGATGATAAGTGCGCCCGTTTCCCAGACCCAGTTCGAACACCGGACCGGCCAAATCGGCCGTGTCGGCAATCGCGAAATCCAGACATGCCCGCTGCGAGACCATGCGATCAATGAACAGATCCAGTCGGCTTTGCGCGTCGGACATTGCGAAATATCTCCCTGATACCTTAACGACCACCAATCGCGGCCATTCGCGGCTTTGATGACAAAAACTCAAGACTTTGTGTAGGCACAATGCACTGTTCGTCACGTTTCCGCGACATTTCAGCCCAAGAAGGTATTTGACTAGTCGCCCCCAAGCGCGCGAAACTGCGACAAAAAAACCAGGGAGTTCAAAACCAATGTCACGTGGTGGCCACACGGGTGGAAAGCCCGCATGACGGCCTTGCTGTCTGTCCGAGACCTGAGCATCGGTTTCGGCGCCGGGGAGCCCGTCGTCAGAGATGTGAATTTCGATGTCGAGGCCGGGCAAACGCTGGCATTGGTCGGGGAATCCGGGTCGGGCAAGACGATCTCTTGCCGGGCGGTGCTGCGCATTCTGCCCAGAACGGCCCAGATCCGCAGCGGCGTGATGCAGCTGAACACCTCCAAGGGCAGCGTCGCGCTGTCCGAAATTTCCGAACGTGAGATGCGTGGCATCCGCGGCAATCGAATTTCGATGATCTTCCAAGAACCTATGCGGTCGCTGTCTCCGTTGCACAAGATCGGCAACCAGGTCAGCGAAGTTCTGTGGCTGCATCGGGGCGCCTCCGAGTCTGAGGCCCGCAAGGAAGTGCTGTCGCAGTTCGAACGCGTGGGTTTTCCCGATCCGGCGCGTGCCTATGACTCGTATCCCTTCGAACTTTCGGGCGGGATGCGTCAACGCGCGATGATTGCGATGGCGATGGTGTCCAAACCGGAATTGCTGATTGCCGACGAACCGACAACTGCGCTGGATGTGACGACCCAGGCTCAGGTGCTGGGACTGATCAAGGATCTGCAGAAAGAAACTGGTATGGCGCTGGTTTTGGTGACGCATGACCTGGGCGTGGTCGCCAATATGGCCGAACAGGTCGTCGTCATGCACAAAGGCCGGGTGATGGAGGCGGGTTCAGCCGAGCTGATCCTGAATGCTCCGGCCCATCCCTATACCCGCCAGCTGTTTGATGCGGCCCCCGAGATCCCGGACAAGGAAGCCGTGGGAATTCCGATGCCGGACGAGGATCTGATCCTCGATATGAAGGATGTGTGCAAGACCTACACGATGCGGTCGTCGCGCGGTTGGAAAGCGGGCAAGCTGATTTATGCCTGCCGGGGCGTCGACCTGAAACTGGCCCGCGGCAAGACGTTGGCCGTAGTCGGCGAAAGCGGATCGGGCAAGACCACCGCGGCCCGGATCGCGCTGGGGGCCGAGTTGCCAGACCCGGGCGGCGAAGTGCTTTTTCGCGCCGCGCCGGGCGAGGACCCGATACGCGTCCACCAGATGACCCGCGAGGAGCGCACGGCGTTTCAGCGCAAGGCTCAGATGGTGTTTCAGGATCCCTACAGTTCTCTGAGCCCGCGCATGCGCATTCAGGATGCGATGACCGAACCGCTGGAGATCCACAATATCGGTACGACGGCCGAGCGCCGCGACAAGGCCGCTGAGATGCTCGAACGCGTGGGATTGAACGCCGGGATGCTCAAGCGCTACCCCCACGCTTTCTCCGGCGGTCAACGCCAACGCCTGTCAATCGCCCGTGCGATGATGCTGGATCCGTCCCTGATCGTCTGCGACGAGCCGACATCGGCTTTGGACGTTTCGGTCCAAGAGCAAATCCTGACCCTTCTGGAAAGACTGCAGGACAGTCTGAACCTGTCCTATCTTTTCATTTCTCACGATCTGGCCGTGGTCGCCCGTATCGCGGACGAGGTCGCGGTCATGCGCCAGGGGCTGGTCGTCGAACAGGCTCCACCCGAGACGTTGTTCTACAACCCGCGCCACCCCTACACCAAGGCTCTGATTGCCGCACAACCCGAACCCGATATCAATCGTCCCATCGATCTGAAGCTGGTCGCCCTTGGCGCCGGGTCTCCGGACAGTTGGGATGACGCCTTTAGATTCTCTGACACCATGATACCTTCACTCGTGGAAATGGAGCCCGGCCATAAGGTACGTTGCCATGTTTAAGACCACTCGATTCAAGTTTCTGGCCGCCGCGCTGACGCTGGGCGCGGCGCTGCCCGCCTGGGCCGACACCCTTCCCGACCTGCAGGAAAGCACGTTCTGGAAAGCCGAGGTGGACATCGGAAACCTGCCCCCGGTGCAAGATCGCATCCCGCAGGAACCGCTGATCGTCGACCTGTCTTCGAAAGGGCGCGAATTCGGCAAACAGGGCGGAACCCTGCGCACGATGGTCACCCGGTCCAAGGATATCCGGCAGATGGTGGTCTATGGCTACGCCCGACTGGTGGGCTTCGATGCCCAGTACAATCTGGTCCCCGATCTGCTGGCGTCTTACGACAACGAAGAAAACCGCAAGTACACTCTGCACCTGCGCAAGGGGCACAAATGGTCGGACGGCACACCTTTCACCTCGGAAGACTTCCGATACTGGTGGGAAGACGTGGCCAACAACGAGCTCCTCAGCCCGTCCGGCCCCCCAGATTTCCTGCGGGTTGAGGGCAAACTCCCCACTGTCACGTTCCCGGACGAAACGACGGTGATCTACGAATGGGACGACCCGAACCCGAACTTTCTGGCCTCACTGGCGCAGGCGCGACCACCATTCATCTACCGCCCTGCTGCGTTCCTGAAGCGTTATCATGAGAAATATGCCGACAAGGAAAAGCTGGACTTCGAGGTCAGTGACGCACGTGTCAAGAGCTGGGCCGCCCTGCACAACAAGCTGGACAACCTCTACAAGTACGACAATCACGAACTGCCCACTCTGCAGCCGTGGCTGAACGCGAGCTCGGGCAAGAAGATCCGGCACAATTTCGTCCGCAACCCCTATTACCACCGCATCGACTCGAAGGGTTTGCAACTGCCATACATCGACGTAGTCGAGATGGAGATCGTTGCTCCCGGCCTGGTGGCGGCCAAGGCCAATGCCGGTGAGACCGACCTGCAGGGTCGTGGACTTGATTTTCGGGATGCCTCGATCCTAAAAAAGGGCGAAGCCAACGGAAATTACAAAACTCTACTCTGGAAAACCGGTGTCTCGTCACAGATCGCGATCTACCCAAACCTGAATTTTGAAGACGAGGTCTGGCGCAATGTGCTGCGCGATGTCCGTGTCCGTCGCGCTCTTTCGCTGGCCATCGACCGTCAGACCATCAACCAAGCGCTGTACTTCAAACTGGCGCATCCGGCCGCCATGTCGGTTCTGCCTGCCTCGCCCTTCTACAGTGAAGAGAATGCGCAGGCCTGGGCGCAATACGACGTCGCACAGGCCAACGCCCTGCTGGACGAGGTCGGGCTGACGCAGCGCGACAAGAACGGCATACGCCTGTTGCCGGACGGCCGCCCCATGGAACTGGTGATCGAGACGGCCGGGGAACGCCAAGAGGTCGAGAACGCGCTGCAGATCGTGACTGATACGTGGCGGGAAATCGGGGTGAAACTGGTCATGCGTCCGCTTGACCGCGACATCCTGCGCAACCGTGTTTTTGCCGGCAATACGATGGCTTCGGTCTGGTATGGCTGGGATGATGGCATTCCGCAGCTGCATACGTCACCGGTTTACCTGGCCCCGACCGACCAGGTGTTTCTGGCCTGGCCAAAATGGGGGCAGCACTATCAAACCGGCGGCGAAGCCGGCGAGCCGCCCGATCTGCCCGAAGCCCAGCGTTTGCTGGAGTTGAACCACATCTGGGAACTTGCAAAAACCGAGGATGAACGCCGGGCGGTCTGGGAGGAGATGTTGAAGATACACGCCGACCAGATCTATGGCATCGGAATTCTGAACGGCGCGCCCCAGCCGATCGTGGTTTCAAACCGTCTGCGCAATGTTCCCGAACAGGCCATGTGGGCCTGGGAACCCGGCGCGCATTTCGGAGTGCACCGCCCAGACGAATTCTTTTTCGCCGACTGACAGGAGCGGATAGATGATCATGCTCCGCTACGCGGTGTATCGCTTTTTCACGATGCTGCTGACCCTGTTGGTGGTATCGATGCTGATCTTCGTGATCATCAACCTGCCGCCAGGAGATTATCTCAGCAATCAGATTGCCGAGCTGCAGGCTTCGGGGCAGTCGGCCGGTGTGGCCAAGGCGGAATTCCTGCGAAAGGAATACGCTCTGGACCGCCCAATGTGGGAACAATACCTGATCTGGGTCGGCTTCTTTCCCGGCCCTCATGGGTTTGAGGGGTTGCTGCAGGGCAACTACGGCTGGTCCTTCGAATTCGATCGTCCGGTTGCCGACATCGTCGGGGACACGCTGTGGCTGACCGTGGTCGTGAACCTTGCCGCGATCCTGTTCGTCTATGCCGTGGCCTTGCCTCTGGGCGTTATGGCGGCGGCCAAATCGCGGACCTGGGTGGACTATTCGACCGCCTTCGTGGGGTATCTGGGATTGGCGACGCCCAACTTTCTGCTGGCGCTCATCCTGTTCTACTACGGGCACCGCTACCTCGATTTGCCGATCGGCGGATTGATGGACCCGGTGTATGAGGGGCAACCCATGAGCTGGGACAAGATGAAGTCCATCCTGGTTCATCTGATCGTGCCGACATTCGTGATCGGCACCTCGGGCGCCTCGGCTATGATGCAGCGCCTGCGCGCCAACATGCTGGACGAATTGGGCAAGCCTTATGTTGAAACCGCTATCGCCAAGGGCATGTCGCCGTCGCGGATGCTGACCAAGTACCCGCTGCGCGTCGCCTTCAACCCCTTCGTGGCCGACATCGGCAACCTGCTGCCCTCGATGGTGTCGGGATCGGTTCTGGTTTCGGTGGTGCTGGGTTTGCAGACCATCGGCCCCACGTTGCTGACGGCGCTTAAGACACAGGACCAGTTCCTGTCAGCCTTCATTCTGATGTTCGTGGCGCTGCTGACGCTGATCGGCACCATGATCTCCGACATTCTGCTGGTCATGCTTGACCCGCGTATCCGGTACGAGGGGCGCGAAGCATGAGCAAACTTCCCGACGGTCGCTTTGTCGACGACGCCCCGTTTGATCCCGAAGCATCTTTGCAGCAATTGGAGCGCAGGGATCTGGACGCCCCGAATTGGGTTCTGGTCTGGCGCAAGTTCAAGACACACCGGCTGGGTCTGATATCGGGCATTTTTCTGCTGCTGTGCTATCTGATGCTCCCGTTTGCAGGGTTCATCGCGCCTTATGGCCCGAACGAACGAAATGGCGAACATCTCTACGCACCGCCCCAATCGGTGAACTGGTTCCACCAGGGCGAGTTCATTGGGCCGTTCGTCTACCCGATCGTGGCCGAGGCCGACCTCGAGACGTTCCAATGGAAATTCGTCCCTGACACCGAGGATCCGCGACCCGTGCGGTTCTTCTGCGAGGCATCCGAGTACAAGCTGGCCGGGCTCATCCGGTCAAACACGCATCTGTTCTGCGCCCCGGAAGGCACGACACTGTTCCTCTGGGGTTCGGACCGGCTGGGCCGCGATATCTTCAGCCGCATCCTCTATGGCGCGCAGCTGTCGCTGACCGTGGGCCTGATCGGCATTTCGGTCTCGTTCTTCCTTGGCATCCTGTTCGGGTCGCTGGCCGGCTATTTCGGCGGGCGGATCGACTGGGTCATCAACCGCGTGATCGAAATCCTGCGGTCTTTGCCCGAACTCCCCCTGTGGCTGGCACTATCGGCCGCAGTTCCGTCGAACTGGTCGCCGGTTGCGGTGTTCTTCATCATCTCGATCATCCTCGGCATCCTCGACTGGCCAGGGCTGGCCCGATCCGTGCGCGCCAAATTCCTGTCGCTGCGCGAAGAAGAATATGTGCGCGCCGCCGAGATGATGGGTGCCAGTTCCGGCCGGGTGATCCGCAAGCACCTGTTGCCGAACTTCATGTCACACCTGATTGCCTCGGCCACGCTGTCGATCCCCGCCATGATTCTGGGGGAAACGGCACTCAGCTTCCTTGGCCTCGGCCTGCGGGCACCGGCGGTCAGCTGGGGCGTGATGCTGAACGACGCGCAAAACCTCGCCTCGATCGAGATCTATCCGTGGACGGCCATCCCGATGCTACCGATCATCGTGGTGGTGCTAGCCTTCAATTTCCTGGGTGACGGGCTGCGCGACAGTCTGGACCCCTATCAGCAATGAGCCTGCTGGCTTCGCTTCCACCGTCCGAGGCCTATCGGGTCGCCGGTTCCGGTGCGCTTCCCAGCGCCTTTGCCGTATCCGAGCTGGCAACAGCCAGCTTTGCTGCCGTGGGCCACGAGCTTGGACGGTTCATGCAGGCCACCAATCTTGTCTCGCTCCCACCCAAGGCAATGGTCGATCACCGCCTTGCGTCGCTGTGGTTCGGATACTCGTTCAAGCCCGAAGGCTGGGATATGCCAAGCCTCTGGGATCCGATCGCGGGCGACTATCGGGGGGCCGATGGCTGGATCAGGTTGCACACCAACCTCCCCCACCATAGGGAAGCGGCCCTCAAGGTTATGGCGACCGAGGGGGATCGTGCGGCGGTGACGCAGGCCATCAAGAGCTGGTCGGTCTCGAACCTTGAAACGGATATCGTGGCGCAGGGTGGTGTTGCCGCCGCCATGCGCAGCCGGGCCGAGTGGCTTGACCACCCTCAAGGCCGCGCCGTGACGCGGGATCCGTTGATCGGCTGGCACGGCCCACGCCGGATCACGCTGCGCGACAGGCCTCAGGCGCGCGCGGATCGGCCTTTGGTCGGGCTTCGGGTTCTCGACATGACGCGCGTGCTGGCCGGCCCGGTTTCCACCCGCACGCTGGCCGGGTTCGGAGCCGAAGTGTTGCGCATCGACCCACCGGGTTGGGATGAGCCGGGCGTGATCCCCGATATCTCGCTCGGCAAGCGCTGCGCGTATCTGGACCTCAAGCCACCCGCTGGCCTGGAAAAGCTGCAAGAGCTGCTCGCGCAAGCGGATGTCTTTGTCCATGGCTACCGCCCCGGTGCGCTGGATGCTCTGGGCCTGACCAAAGAGGTGCGCGATACGGTCGCTCCAAACCGGGTCGAGGTTACGCTGGATGCCTATGGTTGGCAGGGGCCTTGGGCCACCCGTCGCGGATTTGACAGCCTCGTCCAGATGAGCGCGGGGATCGCTGACGCCGGTCGCGTTTGGGCCGGAGCCGACAAACCCACCCCGCTGCCAGTTCAAGCACTTGACCATGCCACCGGCTATTTGATGGCCGCCGCTGTCCTCTCGGCCCTGACAGAAGCGGCTTCGGGGCATTCGATCATGGATGGGCGCCTGTCGCTGGCGCGCACCGCCGAGTTGCTGGCCAGCCTCGCGAAATCCGAGACAGGCGACCCGATCACCGCTGCCGAACCCGGGGACTACGCATCCCGATCGGAAGAGTCCGGCTGGGGCCCCGGCAAACGGCTGAAACCCGCGCTGAGCGTCGGTGAGGCACGGATGCACTGGCCGATCCCGGCATCCCGGCTCGGCACGTCCGATCCAACGTGGCAAACCACCTGAACAAAGGCCCGACCGCCGCGCGGCCCTGCCCAACGCTTGGAACGGCGGCACACCTGCGCCGCAGGTCAAAGGGGCGGGAGCGCCCTAGCGGTCGTCTCCACCGGGGCCGATATCGTCCAGATAATCCTCGTCAATCGCGGCTTGCACCGCGCCGGTGACCGCCTCGCGTTGTTTCGGAGACAGGTCTTCGGGCTCCTTGCCATCGGCCAGTCGTACCGTGACTTCGCGGTGGGCAAACTTGATGCCTTCGCGCGCGAACAACTCGCGGATTTCTTGGTACACCTTTTTGCGCACCAGCCACTGGTCGCCCGGCTTGGTCATAAACTTCACCCGGATGATCATCGCGGAATCCTGCATCTCGATAACGCCCTGCGACTTGAGCGGCTGGATGAAGTTGTCCCCGATCACCGGGTCCTCCAGCAACTCCTGTCCCAGCTTCTTGATCAGTTTACGGACCTTCTCGACGTCCGTGTCATAGGTCACGCGCAGAGGCAGTTTCATGATCACCCAGTCGCGCGAGTAGTTGGTCAGAACCTTGATTTCACCAAACGGGATCGTGTTCAGGGCCCCCAGATGGTGGCGCAGCTGGAAAGACCGGACCGAGATTTTTTCGACCGTACCTTTGACATCTCCGATGTCGATGTATTCTCCCTTGCGGAACGCGTCATCCAGCAGGAAGAACGCGCCCGAGAAAATGTCCCGCACCAGGGTTTGCGAGCCAAAGCCCACGGCCAGACCGACAACGCCGGCGCCTGCAAACAGCGGGCTGACATTTATTCCCAGTTCCATCAGAACGATCAGCACGATGGTCACGACCACCACGGCCAGTATGGCGCCCCTGAACAGAGGCAGCAGCGTGGCAAGGCGGCTTTGACCGCCCTCTCCGCCCTCGTCACCCAACTCGGCTTCGGCGGCTCCATCATCGGTTTCTTCAGCGATCTTGGTGTCGATCCAGATCCGGAAGAAGTGGAACAGGATGTAGCCGATGAACAGGATCACCATCACATCCAGCGCCCTGCCAATGGGCAAATCCTCGCTCCAGCTGGCTTCGGGATTCCAGATGACGACCAGCGCATAGATGCCGACGACAAAGGCCAGGATGCCCGCGACACGCCGCGCAAGATCTTCGTAGGTCACCAATGTGTGCTTGCGCTTCTCCGCCTCGGGCGTCTCCGAGGTGCGAACGGCCTCCTCATCGGAATCGAGTTCGGCATTCAGAGCCTCGATCTGCCGGTTGCGATCGAAGTACCGCTCGAGCAGATAGTTCATGGCGCCATATGCGATGACGACCGACATGAAGATCATGTAGCTGCTTGCGACGATCGGCAGCGAGTCCTCGGTCTCGAGCACCAGATCCACCGCCAGCTTGAACCAGCTGAAGACCAGATACACGATCAGGGCCGGGGCCCAGCCAAATGACACGAACCGCAGCAACCAAGACACCTGGTCCGGCTGACGGCCGCCTCGGATGGCGTTCGAAATGGCCCGGGCATTGAACAGGATCATCAGGACGTTTCCGACCATCCCGATCAGGGTCAGTCCGCCATAAACCATCGCGTAGACGTTGTAGTTTAGCCCGAAATCCGCCACCCAAGTGGAAAACAGAACAGCGGTAATATCATAGGTCGCCAGCGCCGATGCCCAGATGTACAGCCGCTTGGCGTCACGATCCGAGAACGGCGGCAGCCTGTACTGGCTGAGATACGGCGACAGTACCATCCGCCACAGGTCGGAAACCGTACGTGACAGGAAAAACGCCGTGAAAATCGCCGTGACGGTGAACTGGATCGAGATGTCTTCGGCCTCGCCAAAAAACAGATACCCAACGATCAGAGCCATCAGCATTGCAAACACCGTGGCCCCGATACCCATCAGAAACCGGAACACAAGGAACGGCATCTTTTCCCGATACCCCTGCGGGTTTTCCTTGATCCGGGCGACGACCCACCGTCGGGCAAAGCGCTTGCCGTACAGCTCGATCGACAGCCATCGGCCAACCATCAGGAACAGTATGTTCCATCCCAGCACCTCGACATAGGTGAAAATCCGGCCATCAGGACTGGTTTGCTCGAGGATGTAGCGCACCTCGAAGATCGAATAGGGCAACGCCTCAAGGCGGGATCGCACGGCTTCGCTGAACTTGGCAAAGCGCTCCTGCGCCTTCATCAACTGCGAACTTTCCGCCATCGGATCATGAGCGACGTCCTCGGGCTGGCCACCAGCCTGCCCGACCGAGGATACCACCTGCCCGGCGCTGTCAATGACGATCACGCTGGCGCCCGCCTCGGTCGCGGCGCGGATCGCGGCCGCGACATCGTTGTCCTGCGGGGCCTCTGTTTCACCGGACGCCCCGGGATACCCCGGGATCAGCGAGGTCTGCGCCGCCGCACCGGTCGCGAAGGCCAGAGCGATTGTCCACGTCAGGAACAGTACACGGACAAGAAAGTTCGGTTTCATAAGGTCTTGCATCCTGATCTCTTGCTGCACGACAGCCTATAGAACGCACCGGCCTTGATCAAACGATCCACTCGCTGCTTCCCGACATCGTGTAGGACCGTGTTTTTGGCGCAAGCCCAAAGGCAGGATGTTTCCAACCCTCTGGAATTCCTATAAGAGCAGGCAGCATCCGGCAAATCCGGGCTTTGCCAACTTCGGGGAATGTTGCAGGCTTCGCGTTATTGGTGGCTTGCGCAATGGCTGTTGCCAAATCGCAATGATTGACGCATTTGCGGCTTTGACACAGACCCTTTGGCAGGCGGCGTCAAAAAATATAAGATAACTGGTGCGAAACGCGCGGAAACTGCACCGTAACAAAGATACGAGCGAGGGCATGAGCCTAGGCATCGACGACAAACAGACCGGTCGCGCTCCGCGCATAATGTTCTACAGTCACGATACGTTCGGACTGGGTCATCTCAGACGCTCCCGAGCGCTGGCTGCGGCAATGACGCGGGCGAACCCGCGGGCCTCGGCCCTGATCCTGACGGGCTCGCCCGTTGCCGGGCGCTTCACTTTTCCGCGGCGCGTGGACCATGTACGCCTGCCGGGCGTGACCAAGCGGGCCGATGGTTCGTATGCCGCGCGCACGATCGGAATGGGGATTGACGAGGTCACCGAGCTGCGTTCGGGACTGATCCAGACCACCGTGCGCCAATTCGATCCGGACGTCGTCGTCGTCGACAAGGAGCCGACCGGATTCCGAGGCGAACTGCTGCCCACCCTGGAACAGCTGCATCAATCCGGGCGCGCCAAACTGGTGCTGGGTCTTCGCGACGTTCTGGACGAGCCCGAGGTTCTGGCGGCGGAATGGGCCCGAAAGGACGCAGTCGCCGCGACCGAGAAATACTATCACGAAATCTGGGTCTACGGCCTGCGGTCGGTTTATGACCCGACAGAAGGATTGCCGCTCAGCCCGTCGGCGCAGGCGCGGATTCACTGGACCGGCTATCTGCGCCGCGATCTCGGCCCTGTCGGCGAACCTCCCGAGCAGCCCTATATCCTTATCACGCCCGGAGGCGGTGGCGACGGGAAGGCAATGGTCAACCTTGTCCTGTCCGCATATGAAAAAGACCCTGATCTGTCCCCGCGAGCCCTGCTCGTCTATGGCCCTTTCCTGTCCGGTGAGTTGCGCGAAGAATTCGAGGCCCGCGTGGCGGCCCTGAACGGTCGTGTGACGGCGGTCGGGTTCGAATCCCAGATCGAAACCCTGTTCGCCGGCGCGGCGGGTGTGGTCTGCATGGGCGGATACAACACGTTCTGCGAGGTGCTCTCCTTTGACAAACGCGCGGTTATCGTCCCGCGAACCACCCCGCGGCTGGAACAGTGGATCCGCGCCTCGCGGGCCGAGGAACTGGGCCTTGTGCGGATGCTGGACGAAACCCGTGATGGGTTGACGGCCGATGCGATGATCACGGCCATTCGCAACCTGCCGCAGCAGCCCCTTCCCTCGCAGGCGATCCGGGCCGGTTTGCTGGATGGCTTGGACTATGTCTCTGATCGGGTCGAAGCCCTGCTGAGCGTGGAACAGGAACGAGCGACCGGATGACCGACGCAGAGCCGAGACTGGCGGTGTTGGTCAAAGGTTGGCCGCGCCTGTCCGAGACGTTCATCGCTCAGGAACTGGTTGCTTTGCAGGATGCCGGCCACGCCTTCGACATCTGGTCATTGCGCCACCCAACCGACACCAAACGCCACCCCCTGCACGACCGGTTTCAGGGGCGGGTGCACTATCTTCCCGAATACCTGTACCAGGAACCCCAACGCGTATGGGCGGCGAGACGAACCGCACAGGCGCTTCCGGGTTACGCACAGGCCTACCGGGTGTGGCGACAGGATCTGCGTCGCGATCCCACGCACAACCGGATCCGCCGCTTTGGACAGGCTTGCGTTCTGGCCGCGGAATTGCCCGGCGACACGCGCGCGCTGTATGCCCACTTCCTGCATACCCCGTCCTCGGTTGCCCGCTATGCTGCAATCATGCACGGCCTGCCGTGGAGCTTTTCGGCTCACGCCAAGGATATCTGGACGTCGCCCGAGTGGGAAAAGCGTGAAAAACTTCACGCTGACACCTTCGGAGCGGCGTTCGGCGCAACCTGCACCGAGATCGGCGCGCGGCACTTGCGCGATCTGGCCGATGACCCCGCCCGTGTCGATCTGATCTATCACGGGCTGGACCTGACGCGATTTCCTGAGCCGCCCGTACGAAAACTGCGATCCGTCGATGAACGGTTCCATATGGTGTCCGTCGGACGACTGGTAGAAAAGAAAGGCTTTGATCGCTTGATCCACGCCTTGGCCATACTCCCCCCAGAGATCGACTGGCACTGGACCCACATTGGCGGCGGCACCTTGTCGGACAACCTGCGCGGCCTGGCGGAAAACCTGCGCCTACAGGATCGCATCGCCTGGAAAGGCGCCTGCGATCAACCCGAAGTCATTGCGGCCATGCGCGAGGCGGATCTGTTCGTGCTGCCCAGCCGCATCGCCGCGGACGGGGACCGGGACGGACTGCCCAATGTCCTGATGGAAGCCGCGTCGCAAAAACTACCGATCCTGTCCACTCCGGTCTCGGCCATTCCCGAATTCATCCAGACCAACGTGCACGGCATCTTGTCCGATGACGAACCCAAGGCGCTTGCAGACGCTATTTCCACCCTGGCCGCCGACCCGCAGAAAGCGGCAATCATGGCTGATGCGGCTTATGACCGCTTGCTTGCCAGTTTTCGCATGGACCCCGGCATTGCACGTCTGTCCCGCCGCCTGAAAGCCTTGTGCGCGGAGGGTGCCTGATGGTTCGGGTCGCCTTCTATGCGCCGATGAAAGCCCCAGACAGCCCGGTACCATCCGGCGACCGCGAAATGGCTCGCAACCTGATGGCTGCAATCGGGGCCGACGGGCATCGTGTTGATCTGGTCTCGCGGCTGCGCATCTATGACAAAACCGGAGACCCGGACCTTCAGAACCGTCTCTACCGCGAAGCCGCGGCCGAGGCCACCCGACTGAGCACAGAACTGCCTGCAGATACAGGCCTCTGGGTGACCTATCACAACTACTACAAAGCTCCGGACCTTTTGGGGCCCGCGGTCTGCCGCGCGCGGGGAATACCCTATGTTCAGCTTGAGAGCACCCGCGCCATGTCGCGCCTTTCCGGGCCCTGGGCCGGCTTTGCCCAAGCTGCGCACGATGCCTGCGACGCCGCGCAGGTGATCTTCTATCACACAGCAAATGACTTGATCACACTGGAACGCGAGCGGTTCGGTGATCAGTCATTGATTGAACTCCCACCCTTCCTGCCCCGATCGGACCTGCCTCGACCCTCTAGATGCGCGGGGCCGATGCTGACGGTGGGAATGATGCGTTACGGGGACAAGTTGGAGTCTTTCCGCATTCTGGCCGATACGCTGGCATTGCTGAATGGGGATTGGACGCTGAACATCGCCGGCGACGGACCAGCCCGCCCGGATGTCGAGGCTTTGATGGCCCCCTTCGGCACAAGCGTCCGGTTTCTGGGCCTGCTCAGCCGCGATGACCTTGAAACGATCTACTCCGATGCTGCTCTGTTGGTATGGCCGGGCGTCAACGAAGCCTACGGGATGACCTATCTCGAGGCGCAGTCCGCGGGCGTCCCCGTTGTCGCCCAGGATCGCCCGGGAGTGCGCGACGTACTGGCGCCTGCCAATCATCCTGCCCCTGATTACGGCGCCGCCGCGCTGGCCGAGCGAATTGACCGGCTGCTGTCCGATCCCGAACTGCGTCGGAGCGAAGGTCAAAAAGCGCGCGACTACGTGGCCGGCCGTCATTTGATGCCAACCGCAACGCGGACGTTCTGGTCGGCAGTTTCTTCGCTGGTAGAGGAGATGTCATGACACGTCTGGCCCTTCTGCGCCACGGTCATACCGCCTGGAACCGCGCAGGGCGCATTCAGGGGCGCAGCGACATCAGCCTCGATGATCAGGCAAAGGCCGAACTGGCCCGATATCGCTTGCCAACTCCTTGGGACCGGGCCGAACTATGGTCCAGCCCCCTGACCCGCGCCAGCGAAACTGCGCGGCTGGTCGCCGGACGCGAACCCGCAACCTCGGCCGCCCTGGTCGAGATGAATTGGGGCAACTGGGAAGGCCAACGCGGGGAAGACCTGATTGCAGATGCCAACACTGGTTACCGGCATATCGAGGATTGGAGCTGGGAATTTCGTCCCCCCAACGGCGAAAGCCCGGCCGACATTCGCCGCCGCCTTGTGCCATGGCTGTCCAGCCTGACCGGTGACAACGTAGCTGTCTGCCATATCGGAATCATGCGGGTCATCCTGGCGCTTGCCTGGGGGTGGGAGTTCACAGGCCCCGCGCCGTTCCGCATCAAACGCAATCGTCTCTACGTGGTCGATTTGGAGCAAATGCGACCGGAGGCTGAGCCCGTCCGGCTTATCCCGCGCGAGGCCGGGTCATGAGGACCATGATCGTCGTCACCCATCTGCTGGGGACCGGACATCTCAGCCGAGCCTTGACCTTGGGTCGGGCTTTTGCGGATGCCGGACACGACGTGACCGTCGCATCCGGTGGGATGCCTGCACCACAACTGAATGCGGATGGAGTTTCCCTGCTGGCACTGCCACCCCTGCGTTCGGATGGTACCGATTTCACGCGGTTGCTGACGGCCGACGGAGATATTGCAGACGCGACCTATCTGAACTCCCGCGCTATTGCCCTGACCGAGGCTGTTCGACGGGTAAACCCCGATGTCCTGATAACGGAACTCTATCCCTTCGGGCGCCGAAGCTTGGCCGACGAATTTCTGGCCCTGCTGTCCACTGCGCGGTCACTGCCGTCCTGTCCGGTTGTTCTGAGTTCGGTCCGGGACATCCTCGCGCCACCGTCGAAACCCGCCAAAGCTGTACGGACCGAAGAAATCATTGTGCGTTTCTATGACGGCGTACTGGTTCATTCCGACCCCGAAATCACGCCGCTGGATGCCAGCTGGCCGGTTACAGGCAACTTGGCCGGACGCCTGTTCTATACGGGCTTTGTTGCCCCGCCTGCGCCGGGTCCTCATGAACAGGGGGAAGGAGCGAATGAAATCCTGGTCAGCGCTGGCGGCGGATCGGTCGGACAACCGATCTTTCGCGCGGCCATCGAGGCCGCTCAAAAGATGCCCAACTGGCGCTGGCGCCTGCTGGTCGGCGGTCAGGATGCCCAAGACCGGATTGCCGAACTGAGGCACATGACAAATGGCGAAAATGTCCTTCTGGAACCCGTACGTCCGGATTTCAGACAAATGCTGCCGCTGGCCGCAGCCTCAGTCAGCATGTGCGGGTACAACACCGCCATGGACTTGCTGCAATGCGCGACCCCGGCCGTTCTGATCCCATTCGACGATGGCAAGGAAGTGGAACAGACCCTGAGGGCAAAGAGCCTGGCGCGCCTGCCTGCGGTCGACGTGCTGCCCAGCGCGAAGCTGACCGGAGGGACATTGGCCCAAGCAGTCGACCGCGTCCTGCATCAAGGCTCGCGCGAACCCTTGGATGGCGGGTTTGACGGTGCCCGCAAGTCGGTAGAGATTGCCACCTCGCTCTGGGAGGCTCGGCAATGACAACCGATTGGACACCGCTGCGATCCGAATTGCAGGTGTGGCGAGAGGCTGGGCTTACGCTTCCACTGTGGTGGCGGGACGATGACGCGATCGCGCCCAGCCGGCAATTGGACCGTTTGGTGGGCCTGTCATCCCGAACCGGGCTGCCGGTTCATCTGGCCATCATTCCACGCGATGCCAGTCAGGATCTGGTCGACCAGGTTGCCAACCAGACCAGCTTGGTTCCGGTGGTTCACGGCTGGGCGCACCAGAACCACGCGCCTGAAGGCGAAAAGAAGTCCGAGTTCCGCCTGCATCGTCCGCTCGCCTCGATTGTGTCTGATGCACACCATGGCTTCCTGCGTTTGCAGGAGTCCTTCGGTGATCGTCTGTGCCCGATGTTCGTCCCCCCTTGGAACCGCATCGCGCCCGAAGTGACGGCAGAGCTTGCGGAGATCGGCTATCAGTTCCTGTCCACGGCCACGCCCAGAACGCACGTAGAAGCAGCGCCAGGCCTGACTCAGGTCAATACCCATCTGGATCCGATCGACTGGCGCGGTACGCGAGGGTTGGCCGATCCGAATGCGTTGATCGCCAAAACCGTCTCGATGCTGCAGGATCGCCGCGAGGAACGTGCCGACCCAACCGAACCTTTTGGCGTGTTGACCCATCATCTTGTCCATGATCAACAGATCTGGGACTTTACCGAGGCGCTTCTGGATTGTCTCATGGCGGGCCCCACACGCGTCTGGTCCGCAGGACCACACTGATTACCCGAGGAGACATTGATGAGCCGACTGGATTCCATGCTGCGACGCCTGACCGCCCAGCGCGACGGGCTGAACTGGGCTGCGGCGCGGATCAAAGGGCTGAAAGGCGATGTTCTGGACATGGGTTTGGGCAACGGCCGCACCTATGACCACCTGCGCGAGATCCTGCCCGACCGGCGCATCTGGGTCATGGACCGGGTTCTGCAATGTCACCCGGACAGCACCCCTCCGGCCGAAGATTTTCTGCAGGGCGAGGCTGAACCGATGCTGAAGAAGCTGGCCGAAGATGGCCCGCGGATCGCATTGGCGCATTATGATTTCGGTCGCGGGATCAAACACGAAGACGTGGCCGAAGCGGCGAGGCTCAGCAAGCTGATTGGCTCGGTCATGGTTCCAGGCGGGTTGCTGATATCCGGCCAACCGCTGGAAGGGTTCGAGCAGATCAACGGCCCGGACTCCATCGCGCCTGACCGCTATCTCTTCTACCTCGCCTGATCAGGCCACGCGCTGCCCGCGCGACCAGACCGCGGTCAGGGCCGGGACGTCGCCCCGCATTCGAAATCGGATCAGGTCTGCCCGCAGCCCCGGTTTCAGAGCGCCGCGATCCGCTAGGCCCGCCGCCCGCGCCGGAGCCCGTGTCACAGTGGCGATGCCACGCGCCATGTCATCCCAGATGCGCCCAAGAGTAACGGCTGACAACAGCAAGGCTGACGGCACATAGTCCGACGACAGAATGTCCAAACACCCCAAGTCGGCCAGTTCCCGTGCTGCCACATTCCCAGAATGTGACCCGCCCCGGATCAGGTTTGGCGCGCCCATCATGACCTGAATGTCATGAGCGTGACAGGCCCGTGCGGCGTCGACCGTCGTTGGGAATTCGGCCAGCCGAATGCCATGACGGGCGGATATCGCCACTTGCGCCTCGGTCGTGTCGTCGTGGCTGGCCAGAACCGCTCCGAAGCGGCGCGCGGCGTCCACGGCCTCTTGCTCGTGGCGGTCTCCATTGCGGTCCCTCAGCCCCCGCAACTGGTTGACGTGCCGTGCGAACATGTCGTCATCCATAGCGTACTTGCCTTTGAGATAGGCTTCGAACTTGGACAGGTCCCTAAACTGGCGCTGGCCGGGCGTGTGATCCATCAACGAAACGATGCCAACCCGGTCTTCTGGACCGAATTCCTGCAATTCCTCGACCAGCGTCTCAGAACAGACTTCGGCGCGCAGATGCAGAAAGTGGCTGATCTTGAGTGCGTCCTGCTCTCGCAACTCCCACAGCTCGCGCGACAGTCCGCGCGCGTATTTCAGATACCGTCCAGCACCGGAGGGGATCGACCCCACCCGCATGGCGTCAAAGACCGTCGTGATCCCGGTGCTGGCCAGTTCCGCGTCATGCGCCAGAATGGCTGCGGCATGGGGCCAGTCCACCTTGGGCCGCGGCTGGATGTGGCGTTCCAGGTTGTCGGTGTGCAACTCGACCAGGCCGGGCGACACATAGTCCCCACCACAGTCAATCGCGCCTTTCGGAACAGCCGCGCCGGTGTCTATGTCAGCGATCGTCTGGCCAACGACACGGACACACCCCCGGACGGTCTCATCCGGCAGAACAAGCAACGCATTGGCAAGGGTCAGTTCATCTGTCATCGGATTTTCACGTGGTTTGAGGTAAGGAGAGGCCACGCAACAGGAGGCCATTGTGAATTTTGCGCGATACGCGATCTATTTCGTTCCCCCAGCCCAATCCGACTGGAGCAGGTTTGCAACCGCGTGGCTGGGGTGGGACATCGATGCGGGACGGACCGTCGACCATCCGGCCATTGACGGGTTGGACGTCGCCTCGGTAACACAAGTGCCGCGCAAATACGGGCTTCATGCCACGATGAAGCCGCCATTTCGCTTGCGTGAAGATCAGTCGCTGTCCGCTTTGCAGGACACCTGCGCCCGTTTGGCCGGTAAATTCGCCCCCGTTTCGCTGGACGGGCTCGAAGTTGCACGCCTTGGTCGGTTTCTTGCTTTGCGGCCCGTGGGCGACACACGAGACCTGAACGCGCTTGCGGCGGCTTGCGTCCGCGACCTGGACCCTTTTCGTGCCCCGGCCTCGGAAACCGAGATGAACCGGCGCCGAGCGGCCGGGCTGACCATGGAGCAGGACGCCAATCTGACGAACTGGGGCTACCCATACGTTCTGGAGGCTTTCCGCTTTCACATCACCCTGTCCGGTCGCCTGAGCAAGCCGATGCTGGAAAACGTGCAAACCGTTCTGAACCAACGGCTTGTCCCATTGCTGCCAGCCCCTTTTGACATAGGGGACCTGGCCCTTGTGGGCGAGGCTGAAGACGGGCGGTTCCATATGCTTCAACGGTACGCCCTTTCGGGTTGAAGGCCGGACAAGATGGTTTCAACGGTTGCATCCAGTGACCCGGAATTGTCGACCTCGATCACGTGGTTCAGGCCTTCGGGCAGGGCTGCAGTGGCGCGCCCCAAACGCCGGGCTTGATCAGCCGCGCTTTCCCGGCCGCGCACTGCCAGACGTTGTGCCAGAACCTTTGGTTCGGCCGTCAGGGATATCACGATCAGCTCTCGAAATTCCTTCTGCGCCTCGGGCAACACAGCCCTTGAGAGGTTGACCAGAACCGCATCGGCCCTTCGGCGTTGGTCCGTGATCGCAACGGGTATGCCGTAGTGCAGCCCGTGCGCGGCCCAGCACAGAACAAAGCTGCCCTCTTGGACCATTGTTTGAAACGCCCGGTCGGACACGCGGTCAAAATCCTCACCGCCTTCGCCATGGGGACGGGTGATGACTCTACGCACCCTTTCGAAGTTCGACGCGCGCGCCAGCAGTGCTTGGATCACGCTGTCTTTTCCAACACCCGAAGGCCCGACAACTGCAATGACCGGGGCCATCTTCATGCCGCCGCCCCCGGCGCAAACTGCGTGACGTCGACCACGCGGCTGCAGACCCGGTCACGGGCCTCTTGGTCGTGGAATATCCCAATGATCGCCGCGCCGCGGGCCTTTGCTTCTTGGATCAGGGACAGCACGGTTTCGCGGTTTCGTGCGTCAAGGCTGGCCGTGGGTTCATCCAGCAACAGAGCCGGATAGTCATGCGCAAAACCACGCGCGATATTCACCCGTTGCTGTTCACCGCCCGAAAATGTCGTGGGACTGAGGCGCCAAAGCGGTTCCGGAATATTCAGGCGCTGAAGGAGGCCCGCTGCCTTGTCCAGTGCGGTCTGCCGCTCGCACCCCTGAACCAGAAGCGGTTCGGCCACGACCTCCAGCGTCGGCACACGCGGCACAACACGCAGAAACTGACTGACATAGCCCAGGGTCTCCCGGCGCAGTTGCAGGATCTCGCGCGGTTGGGCCCGGGCGACGTCGAGGCCGCCCACCCGCACCTGCCCCGAGGCCGCCAGGTAGTTGCCGTAGATCACCCGCATCAGTGTGGACTTCCCGGCCCCGCTGGCCCCGGTCAGGGCCACGCATTCTCCGGCCCCGACCTGCAGCGACGCGCCCGCCATCACCGGGATCACGGCGCCGCCCTGATTGTGCAGGGTAAAGCTCTTGCTCACGTCGATCAGTTCAATCATCGGATTTCATCTTTTCTGTAGCATTCAAACCTGCAGGACGCTGGACACAAGCAGTTGCGTATAGGCATGCTGCGGGTCGTCCAGCACCTGATCGGTCAGCCCCGCCTCGACCACCTCGCCATCCTTCATCACCATCAAGCGATCCGCCAGCAGCCGCACCACGGCAAGATCATGGGTGACGATGATGGCGCTCAGCCCCATCTCGCGCACCAGACCGCGCAGCAGGTCCAGCAGCCGCGCCTGCACCGAGACGTCCAGCCCACCGGTCGGTTCATCCATGAAAACCAGCCGCGGACCGGTCACCAGGTTGCGCGCGATCTGCAACCGTTGCTGCATGCCGCCCGAAAACGCGCTGGGGCGGTCGTCCACGCGGCTTTCCGCTATCTCGACCCGGCCCAGCCAATCCAAAGCCTGCCCGCGGATCTGGCCATAGTTCCGGCTCCCCACGGCCATCAGCCGTTCGCCGATATTGCCGCCGGCGCTGACCGACATGCGCAGCCCGTCGCGGGCATGTTGATGCACAAAGGCCCAGTCGGTGCGCCCCAGCATCCGGCGGGCCGGTTCCGACATCGTGACCGTGTCCACCGGCCCGTCGGCGCGGGTATCAAAGATCACCTGCCCGGCATCCGACTTAAGATGCCCAGCCAGACAGTTCAGCAGGGTCGACTTGCCCGACCCGCTTTCGCCGACGATCCCCATTACTTCACCGGGGTAGAGGTCGAAACTGACATCCCTGCAGCCGATCCGCGCGCCATAGCGCTTCTCGATGCCTTTGACCTGCAAGAGCGGGGTCATGCCGCATCCTCCTGCGCCAAACGGCCTTGGTGTCCGGCCTCGCGGCGGGACCGGCAGAAATCGGTGTCCGAACACACGAACATCCGGTTGCCTGCATCGTCCGTGATCACCTCGTCCAGGTAACTGTCTTCGGCCCCGCACAGATCGCAGGCGTGATCGGCCTTGCTGGCCTCGAACGGATAGTCCTCGAAATCGAGGCTGACCACCCGCGTATGCGGCGGCACCGCATAAATGCGCTGCTCGCGCCCGGCCCCGAACAGCTGGATCGCGTCCATTTCCAGTTTCGGATTGTCGAATTTCGGGATCGGAGACGGGTCCATCACATAGCGGTCGGCCACCCGGACCGGATAGGCATAGGCCGTGGAAATCGCGCCGTGCTGGCTGATGTCTTCGTAGAGCTTCACATGCATCAACCCGTATTCCTGCAGGCTGTGCATCTTGCGCGTCTCCGTCTCGCGCGGTTCCAGAAACCGCAGCGGTTCGGGGATCGGGACCTGATAGACCAGGATCTGATCGTCGCGCAGCCTGGCCTCGGGGATACGGTGGCGGGTTTGGATGATGGTCGCCTTCCCGGTCTCTTCGGTCGTGGCCACGCCCGCCGTCTTCTCAAAGAACTTGCGGATCGACACAGCATTGGTCGTGTCATCTGCTCCCTGATCGATCACCTTGAACACATCGTCCGGTGTCAGCGTCGCGGCCGAGACCTGAACCCCGCCCGTGCCCCAACCATAAGGCATGGGCATCTCACGGCTGGCAAACGGCACCTGATAACCCGGAACGGCCAAGCCCTTGAGAATGGCCCGGCGGATCATCCGCTTGGTTTGTTCGTCCAAATATGCGAAGTTATACTCATTCATTTGATGTATCACTTTCGTTTTTTGGTGTTGTTGTGGACGGTTTTCTGGTTACCTCGGCCTTCGCGGTCGTCATGCTCTACTTTCTCTGGCGCAGGGTACATTCCCAGCGACGGCGCCGGGCCATGCGGCGGGACGCGCGAGGCGAATGGTCTGCGATCAGCGCGGACGCGCCACGCCGGGCTGCGGCTGGCAGGGCATCTCGGCCGGCGGACAGGATGCAGGAAGGGCACTGAAGTCATTCGGCGGCCTCGCGCGGTTCCAGGCGTTCTTCGGCTTCGCGGCGCAATTTGCGCACCAGTTCCAATTCGGACTGGAAATCGACGTAATGCGGCAGTTTGATATGCTCCAAAAAGCCGGTCGCCTGAATGTTGTCAGCATGGCTGAGGACGAATTCCTGATCCTGCGCCGGGGCGCCCAGATCGTCTTCGCCCAATTCCTCCCAGCGCAAGGCGCGGTCCACCAGCGCCATGGCGATGGCTTTGCGCTCGGACTGGCCGAAGACCAGCCCATAGCCGCGTGTGAACTGCGGCGGCTCGGTCTTTGATCCCTTGAACTGGTTCACCGTTTCGCATTCGGTCAGGGCGATCTCGCCGATCTCGATCGCGAAACCCAGTTCGGGGATTTCCATCTCGACCGCGACGGTGCCGATGCGCAGCTCGCCCACGAAAGCGTGGTTGCGGGCATAGCCGCGCTGGGTCGAATAGGCCATGCCCAGCACGAACCCCTCGTCCCCGCGCGTCAGCGCCTGCAGGCGCAGGGGGCGGTCGGCCGGGAACTCCATCGGTTCGCGCGTCAGGTCGCCGGGCGGTTCATCGCTGGCGGGCTCGTCCTGGATCAGGCCTTCGTCCTTGAGGAATTCGGTGATGTGCGGGGTCGGCTCGTGACGCGGCGCGGCGGTGGGGGCCTCAGGCACCGCGCCGTCGGCGGCCAGTTTGAAATCCAACAGGCGGTGCGTGTAGTCGAAGGTCGGGCCCAGAACCTGCCCGCCCGGCGCATCCTTGAACGTGGCCGAGATCCGGCGGTCGCAGGCCATGCCGCCGGTATCGACCGGGGTCGAATAACCAAACCGCGGCAGGGTGGTGCGGTAGGCGCGGATCAGAAAGATCCCCTCGATCAGATCACCCCGCGCCTGTTTGATCGCCAGCGCGGCCAGATCGGGATCGTACAGAGAGCCCTCGGCCATCACGCGGTTCACCGCAAGGCTGAGCTGTTCACGGATCTGGGCCAAGGACAATTCGGCCACGCCGGGATCGCCCCGGCGTTCCTCGGCCAGCCAGGCATGGGCGTTTTCGATCGCCTTTTCGCCCCCTTTGACGGCTACGTACATGGCCTAACCCTTTGGATCGATGCGGGTGCTGCGCGGCAGGGCCGCGACCGTATCCCCGCAGGTGAAGAAGAAATCGCACCCCAAGGGGTACAGGTCCGAATTGGCCTGCAGCGCCGCGACATCGGGCATGGACAGGCGTGCAGTGTCGCGGATGCCGGGCCCTCGCAGGGTGGCGCCGGATTGGTGCAATACGTCGCACTCCACGATCAGGGTGGCGGATCGATCGGGATATTCCGGCGTGCCGATCCGGTACTGGTCCAGCGGCACCAGATCCTGCCAGCAGCCAACGGCGAAATCGGCCTGCGCGGCGGGCACGAGGGGCGCACCGGTGTGGAAGGTCAGCCATTGGCGAATGGCCGGGTTGTCGGCCCCGCCCGCCAGATAAACGCCCGTGTCCGGGTCGCACAGCGTCAGCAGCAGCGTTCCCGCGGCGACCGACAGGCCGTCGGGCGGGGTCGCGCCGACCAGCTGCCGCAACTCACCCGGCCGCGCCATCACGGTCATGGCCGCACGAAAGGCGTGGGCCGCCTGAACCGGCGCATCGGTGAAACCGCCTGAAAAACGGGTCTGTGGGGTCATTGATCCTCTCCCCGAACCATCGTGAAGAACTCGACCTTGGTGGCCGCGGCCTTGGCGGCCCGGACCGTTCTGGCCGCCTGGACCTGGCGGGTCAGCGGCTCCAGGATTCTCGCCCGCACCGCGTCGGCGTGCCCGGTCTGCATCAGCGCGTCGATCAGAGCGGCGGTTTCGGCATGGGTCTTGTCGCGCCCCTGCACATATCCGTGGCCCTCGGTTCCGTCAGGCAGAACCAGAGCGCAGCGCGTGACCGTCATCTCGCCCAGATTGAAGGGCGCGCCCGAGCCGCCTGCCCGCCCCCGCACCATGACGCCGCCGATCTCGGGCGTGCGCAACCACTGGAATTCGGGACTTGCGCCATAGGCGGTCCACAAGGCAGCCAGCGCCTCGGCCGGCGCACGTGCCAGAAGGCCCAGCCAGGCCCGTCGATCACCTGTCGCGATTTTTGTCTGATCCGCCATCAAAGCCTCTTGGCCAAGTTGTCTACAACTACTATACAACTAGACAAATAATAGCGGAGCAAAGGGTGACTCGCAACGAATATGCTGTGAAGTTTTGATGACATGAGCCAAACACCGATCTGGAAGACCATCGCGCTGGCGCTGACCGCCGACATCGCCGAGGGGCGCTTTGCAACCGGCGACCGCCTGCCGACCGAGGCGCAGTTGGCCGCGACCCACGGCGTGAACCGCCACACGGTGCGCCGGGCCCTGGCCGAACTGGCCAGGCAGGGGCTGGTGCATCCGCGCCGCGGGGCCGGCGTGTTCGTTTCGGCGGCTGCAACCGATTACCCGATCGGCAAACGGGTCCGGTACCACCGGAACATCTCGGCCAGCGGCAAGATTCCGGGCAAGCGAGTGCTGTCGCTGATCACCCGCGCCGCCGACAAGACCGAGGCCGAGGCGCTGGCCCTGGCCCCCGGCGACCCGGTGCATGTCTATGACGGGTTGTCGCTGGCCGATGGCCAACCGATCGCGGTGTTCCAAAGCGTCTTTCCCGCCGCGCGCCTGCCCGACCTGCCCGAAGCGCTGGCCCAGAACGGCTCGGTCACGCGGGCGCTGCGGCACTGCGGCGTGGCGGATTATACCCGCATCTCGACGCGCCTGACCGCCCGCGCGGCTGATGCGATTCAGGCCCGGCACCTGCACCTGATCGAGGGCGCGCCGGTTCTGCATTCGGTCGGCATCAATGCCGATCCGCAGGGGCATCCGGTTGAATACGGCAAGACCGTCTTTGCGGGCGAGCGGGTCACTCTGACGCTGGATGACGATCACGGGTGATGCCGGTCAATCCTCGTATTTCTCCAGAAACGCCTCGGCGGGCAACGCGCGGAAATCCGGAAGCGCCGCACGCAGGCGGGCATTGTCCCAGTCCCACCAGGCCAGAGCCATCATCCGCTCGGCCACGTGCGCAGGGAACCGGCGGCGGATGGTTCGGGCGGTGACGCCGCCGACGATGGTATAAGGCGGCACGTCCTTGGTCACGATCGCCCCGGAGGCGACGACTGCCCCGTGCCCGATCGTCACCTCGGGCTTGATAATGGCCGCGTGGCCGATCCAGGTGTCATGCCCGATTTGCGCCAACCGCCCGGCGCGCCGGGCGAACCAGTCCGCGTCGTCCTCGGCATCGTCCCAATAGTCGGCCGAGCGGTAGTGGAAGTGATGCAGCGACGCTTTCTCGATCGGATGGTCGGTGGCGCCGATCCGGGTGAAACTGGCGATATTGGCGAATTTCCCGATCCGTGCATTGGCGATGTCGCAGGTGCGGTCGCAATAGGTATAATCCCCAAACACCGAATTCGTCACCCGCGTTCCGGCACCGATTTCGACAAAGGCGCCAAAGCTGCTGCCGGTTATCTGGCAATCCGGGTGAATGAAAGGCTGGTCCGGTCGCAAGCGCGCCATGGTCTGCAAGTCCTCGTATACGGTTCAAGGCAACATCAGGGGCTTGGCCTGCGGATCGCGCTGTTTGCGCGACTTGGGCGGCCCGCCCTGGATCAGCCGCCTGCGCAGCCAGCCCGAAAACCAGTCCATCAGCATGACCATCAGGATGATCAGCACGATGTAATAGGCGACTTCCTCCCAGTCTTTCTGGGTGATAATCGCCTGTGTCAGCAACAGACCGATCCCGCCCCCGGTTATCGCCCCGATCACGGTTGCGCTGCGGGTGTTGGATTCCAGGAAGTACAGGAGCTGACTGAGCAGAACCGGCGTGATCTGCGGGATCACACCGAAACGATATTTCTGCGGCGCATTGGCCCCGGTAGACTGCACGCCCTCGATCTGCTTCTGATCAACATTTTCCAGCGCCTCGGAGAAGATCTTGCCGAAGGTGCCGGTATCGGTGACCAGGATGGCCAGCGCCCCTGTTAGCGGCCCTGGCCCGAAGGCGCGTGCCAGAACCACCGTCCAGATCAACGCATCAACACCGCGCACGAAGTCAAAGATACGACGAGTGGCAAATCGGACCGTTCTAAACGGATTGAAATTTCGTGTCGCCAGAAATGCGAGGGGCAAAGCGATCATCCCTGCCCCCAATGTACCCAGAAAAGCCATCAGAAGCGTTTCAAAGATCGCCCACGCAACATCCTGATGGCGCCACATCTTGTTGGTCCAGAAATCGTCAAAGATTTCTGCGGCCTCGCCCGAAGCGGCACGCCCCATCAACTGGCTGAAAGACTGACCGTAATAGGGGCTGTCCAAAGTGAACCAGAACAGTTCCCAACCCTTGAAATACCGGAACACCTCGGCCCGGTTGCGTGTCACGGTCAGCCGACCCGCCGGCGTGGTGATCGCCAGGCGATTCTTTGACATGTTGATCCAGTCCGGCACCTCGGCAGTCGGTAAGTCGGCCTGCACTCCGGCAGACCGGTTGGGCGTTGCGCGCACGGTTCC
This sequence comes from Ruegeria sp. BHSA162, assembly GCF_059613385.1. Classification (NCBI taxonomy): domain Bacteria; kingdom Pseudomonadati; phylum Pseudomonadota; class Alphaproteobacteria; order Rhodobacterales; family Roseobacteraceae; genus Ruegeria; species Ruegeria sp. BHSA162. The sequence continues at coordinate 4,202 of NZ_JBXWSK010000023.1, read as the reverse complement.
ATAACCCGGGATGTCATATTCCACGGTTTCAGGTCCAAAACGAACGATGTGGCTATCTTGCAGGTCAATCACGGTGGTTTCGCCCAAAGCGACCCATTCCGGCGCAGTGCCATCCGGGTAAGCGCCCTTGCGCTCTCCCTCGATCGCAACGGACACTTCTCCGTTTCGATTGTCCCGCGTCACATGTGTCTTGTAGCTGTAGCTGTCGGATACAAGCGTCTTGCCGTTTTCCCAGTTGGCCCGCTCGGCCAAGCCGGGCACGTCAAAGGCAAAGAAAACATAGATCAGGTATAGAATGACCAGCCCCGGCAACCCGAAACTCAGCGCCCGTTTGCGCCGAAAGATGTGGTCGGTTCTGGCTTTCAAGTCGTTGATCGGCAGATCAGTGGCAAAGGTGCTCATGCTGCGGCTCCTTTGGCGGAACCGTGTGTCAGACGGTCACGCAAAACGCCGGACAGCTGATCCACGGCCACGATGGTGACGAACAGAAGCAGAAAGATGGCCGCCGCCTCGTCGTAACGCCCCTGCCCCCAGGACATGGCGTTGCGCAACTCGTACCCCAAGCCGCCTGCCCCCACGAAACCAAGAATGGCCGAGGCGCGGATGTTGATCTCGAACCGCAGAAGAGCGTAGCTGACATAGTTTGGCCCGACCTGCGGGATCACGCCCAAATACATCCGCTGCGACCAGTTGGCGCCAACCGACTGCAGCCCCTCGACCGGTTTCAGAGAGGCGTTTTCATTCACTTCGGAAAACAATTTGCCCAGGGCACCGGCAGTGTGAATGGCGATGGCAATCATTGCAGGCACTGGCCCGCCGCCAAGAACAAAGATCAGAACCAACGCGATGACAATTTCCGGAACGGCCCGGCAAATATCAGAAATCCGACGAAAAACGGGGATCAATGACGGCCACAGCGCCATGCCGCGGGTGGACATCAGCGCCAGAAAGGTGCCGCCCAGAGTGCCCACCAGCGTGGCCGCGGCGGCGATATTCAGTGTTTCGATCAGCGCGGGGAAGAACTCGACCAAATTCGCGGGCAATTCCCCGATCTTCTCCCAGGCCTCAGTCAGAACCTCGGCAGGGTAATCGAAAATGCGGTTCCACCCATCGGCAAAACTACCGGCGTTTCGCATGTCGGCGGTCCGGAATCCGGCCGCCATAAGTGCCACGAACAGGATCAGAAGTATCCCACCGTAGACCCGTTTTCGACGGGTCATGCTGGTGTAATCCTCCCGGATCCGGTCGAGGCCGGCGGATCCCGCGGTCAGGTCGGTCATGAAAGGCTCCGATGGGGATAATGGGGTCCGGTTTGCGGCCGGACCCCGAACAGAAGTTGCGCAGGCTTAGTTCGACTTCAGCTTGCGGGCTTCAATGATGATTTCGTAGGCCTCGTGGGTGATCGGCTCGAACGCTTTGGCTTCACCTGCGGCCACGCCATAGAAGCACTCACGGTCTTTGTCGGCCAGCCCGGCCATCAGAGCCGTCATCTTCTCTTTGACATCCGCCGGCAATGCCTTGCGCAGAACCACCGGACCTTCGGGGATCGGCTTCGATTTCCAGATTTCCACCATGTCGTTCATGTCGACCAGTCCGGCATCCACGGCGCGGCGCAGCGCACCCGAATTGTAGCCGTCTTCCCAGTTGCCCAGACCGTCGGCCCAAGTCACGCCACCATCCACGTCACCGTTGTTCACGGCGACGATCGTCTGCTCGTGGCCACCGGTGAACTTCACCTCACCGAAGTAGTCACCCGACTCCATCGTCGCACCCGTTGCCTGAGGGATTTCGATCGAGGGGATCAGGTAGCCCGAGGTCGAGTTCGGATCACCAAAGCCAAACACCTTGCCTTTCATGTCATCAAGCGAGGTGATGCCGCTATCCTTGCGGGCGAACCCGACCGAGTAGTAGCCATACCCACCATCCACGTTCACCTTGACCAGAACCGGTTCGACCGCCTCGGGGTCGCTCAGATAGGTCTTGGCATAGGCGGAGGCGCCCAGCCAGGCCATGTCGATCGTGCCGCCCAGCAGGCCCTGGATCACGCCGTTGTAATCGGCCGGGGCGAACAGCTTGGTTTCGACACCCAGCGCGTCCTCGGTGTACTCACGCAGACATTCGTTGTTGTTCAGCCGGTCCTGCGCGTTTTCTCCGCCCAGGATGCCGATACGGAATTCGCTGATCTCCTCCGCCATGGCAGGCGCGCTCAGGGCGGAGGTCGCGACCAGGGCGGCAACTAGTTTCTTCATCTGTCTCTCTCCAGGTTGATTGGCCCACCCCATTCATCGGGCCGGGCGATAAATGAGGTGTTTGGGGCTCAGATCGTGGCCTCGGCTTCCATCAGAGCCTTCCGGGTGGCATCCAGCGTTTCGATCTCGGTCGAGGTCGCGGCCTCGGAGAAGCTGGCATCAGCGCCGTAGATCTCGCGGGCGACGCCGGTGGTCAGCTGCTCGGGCAGGCCGTCGAACACGATGCGCCCGTCGCGCATGCCGACCACGCGGTCGCAATAGCGGCGCGCGGTGTCCAACGTGTGCAGATTGGCGATCACGGTACGGCCGTCCTCTTCGTGGATGCGGCGCAGGGCCTGCATCACGACCTGCGCATTCATCGGATCCAGCGAGGCGATGGGTTCATCGGCCAGGATGATCTTGGGATCCTGCATCAGGGCGCGCGCGATAGCGACACGCTGCTGCTGCCCGCCCGACAACGCCTCGGCCCGTTTAGGGGCATGTTCGGCGATGCCAAGTCGGTCAAGAATGTCGATGGCGCGATGGATGTCTTCCATCGGGAACAGATTGAACATGGTCGCCAGCGTCGAGTGCCGGTTCAGCGTTCCGTGCAACACATTCGAGACCACATCCATGCGGGGCACAAGGTTGAATTGCTGAAAGATCATCGCGCAATCGGCCTGCCACGCACGTTTTTCGCGCCCTTTCAGCGTGGTCACGTCGCGCCCGTGAAACAGGATCTGCCCGGCGCTGGCATCGGTCAGGCGGTTGATCATACGCAGCAGGGTGGACTTGCCCGCGCCCGACCGCCCGATGACCCCGATCATGCATGGCTTGTCGACGTCCAGCGTTGCGGTGTCGACGGCGGTATTGTCTCCGAAGCGCTTGGTCAGTTTTTCGATGCGCAGCACGTGCCACCCCCAATTCGTGATGGAGGTCGTCTACAGCTGGTGCTCAAAGGTGATGTGTCGATCCGGTGAAGCTTTTGTAACGGGCTGAAAGCCGATGGCCTATGCAAGGGCTGGGCAATGCCGCTCGTCCCGTCTATACGCGGGCTCAACACCTGAACCATCAGATCTGTCACATGAGGCCGCCATGAGCTTTGACCGCAAGATCAAGATCGCACCGTCGATCCTGTCCGCCGATTTCGCCAATTTCGGACAGGAAATCCAAGCTATCGAGGCCCAAGGCGCCGACTGGGTTCACGTTGATGTGATGGACGGGCATTTCGTGCCAAACCTCACCTTCGGCCCGCCGGCGGTGAAGGCGTTCCGCCCGCATGTCAAGACGGTGATGGATGTGCACCTGATGATCACGCCGGTCGACCCCTACATCCAGGCCTATGCCGATGCCGGCGCGGACTATCTGACGGCCCATGTCGAGGCTGGTCCGCACACGCACCGCACGTTGCAGGCGATCCGCGCGGCGGGCATGAAGGCTGGCGTGGCGCTGAACCCCGGCACCCCGGCCGAAGCGGTCGAACACATGCTGGATCTGGCCGATCTGGTCTGCGTGATGACGGTGAACCCCGGCTTTGGCGGGCAGAAATTCATCGACATGACCGCGAAGGTCCGCCGCCTGCGCGAGATGATCGGAGACCGCCCGGTGCATATCGAAATCGACGGTGGCGTCGACACCACAACCGCCCCGCTGGTGGCGGCGGCCGGCGCTGACGTTCTTGTTGCCGGTTCCGCGGTCTTCAAGGGCGGGTCGGTTGCGAACCCGGACGTCTATGGCCAGAACATCCGCGCCATTCGCGCCGCCGCCGAAGGCCACGCGGCCTGACGGCGGCTCCCGTCCTTCGTCGACGTTTTGGCAAAACGCCTCCTCCTGTTGGGCCCGGCATCGCGCGGGAGCGGTAGCGTTTTGTCGGCCCTTCCCCTAGGCCAGTTGATCCGCGAAATGTGTCAGCAGCTTGTGTTTTAGGATCTTGCCCGTGGGCGCGGCCGGCAAGGACGTAGCCAGCACGATCCG
>NZ_JBXWSK010000022.1:0-46597 GCF_059613385.1 Ruegeria sp. BHSA162 | reverse complement strand
TCCAGAGTGCCCATCGCACAATCCTTCTGTTGTCATGCCCAATGTTCCGAAGTTCCGCCCGCGCATGACACCGGACAACTCCGATACATGGCAGGTCTTCCAGCCAGCCACGGGTATCGCCGCGGCAGTTCGGCAGCCCGCACGAGGATGACGGGACCAAACGCCGTCAGTTAGCCCGGCCGACCCCGCGCGGTCAAGCCGGGCGTCTGATGCCAGCTTCTGTCATCAGCACATGCCAAACTCACGGCACTCAAGACAAGAGAGGTTTCAGATGAGTTATCTTCCAAAGGATTTTCTGGTGTGGGGCGAACTGCCCGTTTCCGACTTGGACAAGGCGGTAGAATTCTATGTCCACGCCACAGGGGCAGAACTTGCGGTCGACACATCCGGCCCGAACCCCATGGCCATGTTCCGCCCCGCTGACCCGGCAACGGGCGTTGCCTTGCATCTGTATCCGGGAAAGCCAGCAAAAGATGGTACCGGCCCGACCCTTCATCTGGCCGCAAAGGGCACGGCTGAAGAGATCATGGCCAGGGTCAAGGTTGCCGGAGGTCAGGTTGTCTCGGATCCGATCCAAATCCCGGCCGGTCGGTTCTTCTATGCGGTCGATCCCGATGGCAATTCGGTCGGCTTCTTCGAAGGCAGTCCGAAATAAATGAAAGGCCCCGGTGATGTAACCGGGGCCCTCTGTCAGTGGCGGTACGCTCAGTTGCGTCGGCGTTCGTTCACCAGACCGATGAAGATGGACACGCACATCAAGACCAGCACGATCGCAAAGGGAAAGCCGGTGGCAATGGCCGCGGCCTGCAATGCGCCGAGCCCACCGCCCAGCAGCAGTACGACCGCGATGGCCCCTTCCAGCACGCACCAAAATACGCGCTGAGCCGTCGGAGCATCGGTCTTGCCGCCTGCCGTGATGGTGTCGATCACCAGCGAACCCGAATCCGAGCTTGTGACGAAGAACACAACCACCAGAACGATACCGACGAACGACAGCAGTCCAGCCATCGGGAAAGCCTCGAACATCTTGAACATCTTCAGTTCCAGCGCCGCATCGGACAGAGCCTGCCCATTGCCGGACATGACCTGATCCAGAGCAGCTCCGCCGAAAACGCTCATCCATAGGGCGCCGACAAGCGTCGGGATAAGGATGACACAGGTCACGAACTCGCGGATCGTTCGGCCGCGCGAGATACGTGCGATGAACATGCCGACGAACGGTGACCAGGAGATCCACCAAGCCCAGTAGAAGGTGGTCCAGCCCTGCATGAAGTTCGTGTCTTCGCGACCGATCCAATTGGACAGGCCCGGCAGCGCAACGACATATTCGATCATGCTTTCGAAGAAACCGGTCAGGATCACCATGGTCGGCCCCACGATCAGGACCAGCAACAAAAGCAGCGCCGCCAGCACCATGTTGGCCTCGGACAGGCGTTTGACCCCCTTGTCCAGTCCGGCGATCACCGAAATCAGGGCGAAGACCGTGATCAAGCCGATCAGCAGCACTTTCATCCCGTCCGTCACCGGAACATCAAACAGATAATTCAAACCCGCCAGCGCCTGTGTCGCCCCCAGGCCGAGCGAGGTCGCCAGACCGAAGATGGTCGCAAAGACCGCAAGCACATCGATGACATGCCCCAGCGGACCCCAAGTGGCCTCGCCGAACAGCGGGTAAAAGACCGAGCGCATCGTCAGGGGCAGCCCGCGATTGAAGCTGAAAAATGCCAAGGCCAGCGCAACGACCGCATAGATCGCCCAAGGGTGCATGCCCCAATGAAAGATCGTGGCTGCCATCGCCAGCTTCCGCGATGCGTCGGGATCCTCCAGCCCGGCGCCCAACGGTGCCCAGTCGGTGCGCAGGCCGTCCTCTCCCACGGCGACACCGCCAAGTGATGCGCCATAGTGCGAGATCGGCTCGGCCACGCCCCAGAAAACAAGCCCGATCCCCATGCCAGCGGCGAACAGCATCGAGAACCAACCCGCATAGCTGTAGTCCGGTTTCGCATCGTCGCCGCCCAACCTGATCTTGCCCAGCGGCGTCACGATCAACAGCAACGAAAACACGACGAAGATATTGGCCGAAAGCATGAATACCCAGTCGAACTGGTTGGTCAGCGCGGGGCGCAACCAGCCGAAGAAGTCGGCAGCCTGCTCGCGGAAAACCAACGAAAAGAAGACGAAGGCGATGATGGTCAGGCCAGACACGGCAAATACCGGGTTATGAATATCCAGCCCCATGATCTGGATATTGTCCTGGCCGACCTCGTAGTCGGCATCTGAATTGTCGGACATTCTCTCTCCTCTCATTTTAATGCGCTTTTGATCGGGGAAAGATCGTTTTTTCGGTCAGCCGCCAGAGACTTTCCGGCGGGCAAAAGCGACACGCATACCGGTCACACCGAGCATTTTCAGCAGACCGGACGGCGTTGGGTTACCTAACGTCCGAACCGAGTCGGGCGCCAGGCAAACTGATGTGGGCTGTTGAGTCGGGTCTTTGGCTAGCCTTGAACCTTGGTATAGGTTCCCTCGCCTGCCAGGATTCCGCGGAACCCGCCGGGCTCGTCCAGTCCGAATACGATCAGCGGCAGATTGTTGTCGCGCGCCAGAGCGATAGCCGAAGCATCCATGACCTTCAAACGCTTGGCGAGAACGTCGTCATAGGTCACCGAGTCATAGCGGACAGCGTCCGAATGTGCCTTGGGGTCCTTGTCGTAGACGCCGTCGACCCCGTTCTTGCCCATGAAGATGGCCTCGCAGGTCATTTCGTTGGCACGCAACGTCGCTGCGGTATCTGTGGTGAAGTACGGGTTGCCGGTTCCAGCCGCAAAGATGCAAACCCGTTTCTTTTCCAAGTGGCGCACAGCGCGGCGGCGAATATAGGGCTCGCACACCTCGTCCATGCGGATGGCCGAGATCACCCGGGTGAAGACACCCAGGCCCTCAAGCGCGGATTGCATGGCCAGCGCGTTCATCACGGTCGCCAACATGCCCATGTAGTCGGCCGTGGTCCGTTCCATCCCTTGGGCCGAACCGGACAGGCCGCGAAAGATATTCCCTCCGCCGATGACCATGCAGATCTCGACCCCGAGATCATGCACCGACTTCACCTCCTGCGCGATGCGCTGGACAGTCGGCGGATGCAGCCCGAATCCCTGATCCCCCATCAGCGCCTCACCCGAGATTTTCAACATGACGCGTTTGTATGTCGTTTTTGGGGTTTCGGCGGTTGTGTTGGTGGAAGAAAGGCTCATGTTGCGCTCCGGGCTGGCACGGGTTTGTTTTCCGGCGCAAAATGAAGCAAAACCACCGCGGGTTCAATGCGGATGGTCAAGGAACAGGGCAAACACTCATGGCTGAAAACACAGCGCGCAATTTGCTGAACAGTCTGCCGCCCATTCCCGACGATCTGCCGGTCCTTATCATGGGGCCGACCGCATCGGGCAAATCAGCCCTTGCGCTGGAGATTGCCGAACACGCGGGCGGGATCATCGTCAATGCCGATGCCAGCCAGGTTTATGACTGCTGGCGCATCATTTCTGCCCGACCCTCGATCGACGAAGAAGCTCGGGCTCCACACGCTCTCTATGGCCATGTCGCTTTTGATCAAGACTATTCGGCCGGCCACTGGCTGCGCGAGGTGCGGGCTATTTTGTCAGGGCCGCCGCGTCCGATCATCGTGGGCGGAACAGGTCTCTACTTTTCGACGCTGACGGAAGGTATGGCAGACATCCCGGCAACGCCGCCCGAGTTGCGCAAGACTGCGGACGCGATCCCCCTGCCCGAGCTTCTGGCCGGGATTGATCCAAGGACACGGGACCGGATCGACACGCGCAACCGCGCCCGTTTGCAACGGGCCTGGGAGGTCGAGCAAGCCACGGGTCGGACCCTGGCGGATTGGCAGGACGACACGCCGCCACCGCTGCTGCCCCTGGATCAAGCGTTTCCGATCGTCGTGACGCCCGAGCGAGACTGGCTGATCACGCGCATCAATTCGCGCTTTGACCAGATGTTGCAGGCGGGTGCCCTGGACGAAGTTGCGGCGATGCGCGACAGATACGACCCGAACCTGCCCTCGTGCAAGGCCATCGGAGTACCTGAATTGATGGCCCATATCGAGGGGCGAATGACCTTGGCGGACGCCCGCGAAAGAGCAACGATTGCGACACGCCAGTACGCCAAACGCCAGCGCACGTGGTGCCGTGCCCGGATGAAGCAATGGCACAACGTCGATCCGAGCCAAGGCTGAGTGAATCACTGACATCGCACCAAAACTTCGTCCGAAGTCATTTATTTTCAGTCACATAAGGGGTTTTAAGCCAAAACCCGTCGGAAAAGGGAATCACAAGTTCCAGAATCAGACTTGCCGATAGCAGCCCCGGCGACCGCGGCTCAGGTTTCTCTGCAAATGTCGTTTTTGTGCACTTGATGACGATTTCGAACATTGACCTAAATTGGAATCTGGTGCCGAATGAACCCATGGGGATGCACAGAATTCAAAAAACTACATCCAAAATGACCTTGCTCGGCGCTGTCTGGCTTCGACGGGGACCAACAAATACCCATAATAATCTCACAGGGAGACATCCATGAAAACCAAGACATTGACCGGAGCCCCGATGCACTGGGCCGCCGAAATGCACGCCCAGGAATATCGGGACGGCAAGCTGAGCCGCCGCGAGTTTCTGACGCGCACGACCAGCCTTGGTGTCACTGCCGCGGCCGCATACGGCATGGTCGGCCTGACCGCACCCGCCAAGGCCGCGGGCGAAGACGCCAAGAAAGAAGGTGGCACCCTGCGCGTTCAGCAGGAAGTTCGCGCGCTGAAGGATCCGCGCACCTATGACTGGTCGCAGATCGCCAACGTCACTCGAGGCACGCTGGAATACCTGGTCGAGTACAACTCGGACGGCACATTCCGCGGCATGCTGCTGGAGGGCTGGGAAGTCAACGACGATGCGACCGTCTACACGCTGAAGGTGCGTCAGGGCGTCAAGTGGAACAACGGTGACGATTTCACCGCCGAAGACGTGGCACGCAACATCGCGCGCTGGTGCGACAAGAGCTCGGAAACGAACTCGATGGCAGGCCGTTTTGCCACGCTGGTCGACGCAGATACCGGCCAGGCAATAGAAGGCGCGATCGAGGTTGTGGACTCGCACACCGTCAAGCTGAACCTGCCGAACTCGGACATCTCGTTGATCCCGGGCATGGCAGACTATCCGGCCGCGATCATCCACAGCTCGTTCAGCGAAACGGACCTGACAAACAACGTGGGCACCGGCCCCTACCTGATCGAAGAGCTGGAAGTGGGTGTGAAAGCCGCGCTTGTACGCAACGAAAACCACACCTGGTGGGGCGAAGCCGTATTCGGTCGTCCGGCCCTGGATCGCATTGAGTACATCGACTACGGCACCGATCCGTCGGCATGGCTGGCGGCTCTGGAATCGGACGAAGTCGACATGCTGTATGAATCGGTTGGTGAATTCATCGACGTGATGGACAGCTTGGGCTACGTGAAGTCCGAGGTTGTCACGATGAACACCATCGTGATCCGCCCGAACCAGCTTGCGGAAGTGGACGGCAAGAAGGTCTATGCCGACAAACGTGTGCGTCAGGCGCTGCAGATGGCCGTGGACAACTCGGTCTGCCTCGAGCTTGGCTACGGTGGTCGCGGCTCGCCTGCGGAAAACCACCACGTCGGTCCGATCCACCCGGATTACTACGAACTGCCGCCGCAGAAAGTTGACCCGGAAGGCGCGCGCAAGCTGATGGAAGAGGCCGGTATGGCCGATTTCGAGCACGAGTTGATCTCGATCGACGACGACTGGCGCCGCAACACCACCGATGCCGTGGCAGCCCAGCTGCGCGACGCCGGCATCAAGGTCAAGCGGACTGTTCTGCCCGGCAACACCTTCTGGAACGACTGGGCGAAATACCCGTTCAGCTCGACCAACTGGAACCACCGTCCGCTTGGCGTTCAGATCTGGGCACTGGCCTACCGCACCGGCGAGGCCTGGAACGAGTTCGGCTGGTCCAATGCCGAGTTTGATGCCCTGCTGACCGAAGCTCTGGCCATTGCCGATGCCGACAAGCGCCGCGAAATCGTGGCCAAGGGCGAAGCAATGATCCAGGAAGAAGGCGTAACCATCCAACCCTATTGGCGGTCGCTGTACCGTCACATGAAGGACGGTCTGGTCGGAACCGACATGCATGTGTCGTTCGAACACCATCACTACAAATGGGGTTGGGCGGCCTGATCCCGACCTGAACCTTTCAAGGGGCGCCCGAATGCGGGCGCCCCTTTCCAGCCGCAGACACACCGACGCGGGGTCGGACGTCCGAGGCCAGAAAATGGTCCACTGATCTGCGGAGAACCCGAACAACAGGGGCCAACATGGGACTCTTCATCCTTCGACGATTGGGCGTGATGCTGTTGACGGCACTCTGCCTGACCTTCGTGGTCTTCTTCCTGACCAACCTCTATCCAAACCTGGAAAAACTGGCCAAGACGCAGGGCAACCAGCGTATGTCCGATGAGCAGGTCGTCACCTGGCTTGAGAACCGCGGATACATGCAGCCCACGCTGGTCAAATACGGTCAATGGCTGGGGGTGGTGCCCGGTTTCACCAACACGCTACCGGATGGTCAGTTCGTGGGAAGTTGCACTCGTCCCGGCTCTACTCCGGAAACGACACCGCGCTATTGCGGCATTCTTCAGGGCGACTGGGGCTATTCCACCGTCTTCAAGGACGAGGTCGGAACGATCGTCAGCAAGCGGCTGGGCAACACCGGCTACCTGATGTTCTGGGTGCTGGTGCTGATGATCCCGACCGCCCTATTGGTTGGCGTGCTGGCCGGCATGCGCGAGGGGTCTGCGTTGGACCGGTCCCTGTCCACGTTTTCGATCATCACGACGGCCACGCCGGAATACGTGTCGGGCGTGATCTTCATCGCTATCTTCACCTCGTCAACCGTGGGTCTGAAATGGTTCAAGGGCACGGCCACACAGGCCATGGAAAACCCGACTTTCGAGAATTTCTTCCTGCCGGTCCTGACAATTGCCCTTTACGGCATGGGCTACATTGCGCGGATGACCCGAGCCTCGATGACCGAGGTGATGACCGCGCAATACATTCGGACCGCGCGCCTGAAAGGTGTGTCCTTCGGGAATATCGTTCTGAAGCACGCCCTGCGCAACGCGCTGATCGCGCCCTTCACGGTCATCATGCTGCAGTTCCCTTGGTTGCTGAACGGCGTCGTGATCGTCGAGACCCTGTTCAACTACAAAGGTTTTGGCTGGGCGCTGGTGCAGGCCGCGGGGAACAACGACATCCAGCTTCTGCTGGCGATCTCGGTCGTGTCGGTCTTCGTGGTGCTCGTGACGCAGCTGATCTCGGATATCGGCTATGTCTACCTCAACCCGCGCATCCGAATTTCATAAGGGAGGATAGACCATGGAACCTCTGAGCTGGACTGGCTCTATCGCCTTTCTGAACCCGATCATGATGATCGCCCTGGCTGCGCTGGTCGTATCCGTCGTTGTCTGGATCCTGGCAAGCATTCTGCTGCCCGAGACGCAAGTCAGCGTGAATGCGGATGGCACCGTCAGTTCGGGCGGCGGCCTCAGGAACCTGACGCAATCCGCGCTGTGGTATTCTTTCCTGGCCAGCATCGCGACGGTGGTCGCCTACCTGCTGCTGGGAATATTCCTGGGCACTGGGGCCGGGATTATCGGCGCGATCTCGCAGCAATTTCTGCCGGTCTGGCTGTCGCTGATCATTCTTTTCGCGATGTCGGTTGCCTTCAAACGGCGCCTTGGCCTGTACGGCAAGCTTTTCGACAGCCCGATCGGCATGATCGGTTTTGGACTGGTCATGTTCTGGGTTTTCACCGGCATCTTCGGGGCTTTGGACCTTATCGTGACACATGATCCTTTGGTCCAGGTTTCCGGCATGAAGAACAAGGTGCCTGGCACCCCCCTGCCCAATGCCGAGGACGGTGAGTTCGCCTGGTATCTGCTGGGCGGCGACAACCTTGCCCGCGACGTATTCAGCCGCATGGTCAAGGGGGCGTGGATCGTCGTACAGATTGCTCCGCTGGCCACGATGTTTGCCTTCATGGTCGGGATCACGCTGGGCTTGCCCGCCGGGTATTATGGCGGGCGGCTGGACACGTTTCTGTCGTTCCTCGCCAATCTGATCCTGGCGTTCCCGGTCATCCTGCTGTTCTACCTGCTGGTCACACCGGAAATCGTCGCGACCGGCGTGCCGAACTATATGGCCGCAGTCCTGTTCGTGTTCCCGATCCTCTTCATCGGTGTCCTTCTGAATTCGCGCTACTACACCCGGCCGAAATTCCGTACGCCGCTGCTGATCGGCGTCTTGGGTATCGCGATCTGGCTGTACCTGTCGCTGATCTCGACCGGGGGATACGTCATCCGCACGGACGACTACAGCATCTGGGGTCTGCCGACCTATCTGGATCTGTTCGACATTCCTGGTGGCATCCTGGTCGTGTTCGTTTCGGTTGTCTTCGTCAACTCGCCCACGGTGTTCCGCATCGTGCGCGGCTTGGCCATGGACATCAAGACACGCGATTACGTGGCCGCGGCGCAGACGCGCGGCGAAGGCCCCTGGTACATCATGCTTTGGGAAATCCTGCCCAACGCCCGCGGGCCGCTGATCGTCGATTTCTGCCTGCGCATCGGCTACACGACCATCCTCTTGGGGACCTTGGGGTTCTTTGGACTGGGCCTGCCGCCGGAAAGCCCGGATTGGGGGTCCACGATCAACGAAGGACGCAAGCTGCTGTCGATCTACCTGCACCCTGCACTGCCGCCGGCACTGGCGCTGTTGTCACTGGTTCTGGGATTGAACCTGCTGGCGGATGGCCTGCGAGAAGAAAGCCTGAAGGACTGATGTGAAAGCGGCCGGGGGACTGCCCCCGGCCCCCACCAGGATATTTTTAGCCAGATGAAGGGGATCCCCCGAGTGCTGGCGAGGAGCAAGCAAGATGAACAAACTGGCGGATTACGACGGGCCGATCCTCGAAATCGACAAGCTCTCGATTTCGTTCTTTACCCGCTTGCGGGAAATACCGGCCGTGATGGATTTTTCGGTCAGTGTGCAGCCCGGCGAGGCTGTCGGGCTGGTCGGTGAATCCGGCTGCGGCAAGTCGACGGTCGCCTTGGGTGTCATGCAGGACCTTGGCAAGAATGGTCGGATCGTTGGCGGCTCGATCAAATTCAAGGGCCGTGACCTTAGCGAGATGAACAAGGAAGAACTTCGGGACATTCGCGGCAATGAGATCGCGATGATCTATCAAGAGCCGATGGCTTCTTTGAACCCCGCGATGAAGATCGGCAAACAGCTGATGGAAGTGCCGATGATCCACGAAGGGGTCAGCAAAGAAGAGGCCTATGCCCGCGCTCTGGAAGTGGTGACGGATGTGCGCCTGCCGGACCCCGAGCGGATGCTGAACAGCTTTCCGCATCAGCTGTCCGGTGGCCAGCAGCAGCGCATCGTGATCGCGATGGCCCTGATGTCCAAGCCGTCCCTTCTGATCCTGGACGAACCGACAACCGCGCTGGACGTGACGGTCGAGGCCGCCGTGGTGGAACTGGTCAAGGATCTGGGCAAGAAATACGGCACCTCGATGCTGTTCATTTCGCACAATCTGGGCCTGGTTCTAGAGACCTGTGACCGCTTGTGCGTGATGTATTCCGGCGAGGCGGTCGAACGTGGCTCGATCCACGATGTCTTTGATGAGATGCAGCATCCCTACACTCAGGCGCTGTTCCGCTCGATCCCCCTGCCCGGCGCGGACAAGAATTCGCGCCCGCTGGTTGCAATCCCCGGCAACTTCCCGTTGCCGCACGAACGCCCACCCGGCTGCAATTTCGGCCCGCGATGTGACTATTTCGAGGAAGGGCGCTGTGACGCGCAGGACATTCAGATGTTCCCGGTCCCCGGCAATGACCGCCACCATACGCGTTGCTTGAAGTTCCAGGAAATCGACTGGAATGCGCCCATCACGGTTGCAGAGCAAAAAGAAAAAGCGCCGATCGGCAAGACCGTTCTGAAGATGGATAACCTCAAGAAATACTACGAGGTGGCCGCAAACGCTCTGTTCGGTGGGGGCGAGAAGAAGGTGGTCAAGGCCAACGAAACCCTCAGCTTCGACGCACATGAATCGGAAACGCTGGCCATCGTTGGCGAGTCCGGCTGCGGCAAATCCACGTTTGCCAAGGTTCTCATGGGGTTGGAGACGGCGACCGACGGGCAGATCCTGCTGGACAACCGCAATATCGAGCATTTGCCGATCGAAGAACGGGATGCCAAGACCGTCGGCGAAGTTCAGATGGTCTTTCAAAATCCGTTCGATACGCTGAACCCGTCGATGACGGTCGGACGTCAGATCATCCGCGCGCTGGAAATCTTCGGCGTCGGAAACTCGGAGGCCGAACGCAAGCAACGGATGCTCGAGTTGCTGGACCTTGTGAAGCTGCCGCGCGCGTTTGCCGACCGTATGCCGCGCCAACTGTCAGGCGGCCAGAAACAGCGCGTCGGGATAGCCCGTGCCTTTGCAGGGGACGCCCGGATCGTCGTCGCGGACGAGCCGGTCTCGGCATTGGATGTGTCGGTGCAGGCAGCCGTGACCGATCTGTTGATGGAGATCCAGCGCGAACACAAGACGACACTGCTGTTCATCAGCCACGACCTGTCGATCGTGCGCTACCTCAGCGACCGCGTCATGGTGATGTATCTGGGCCACGTGGTCGAACTGGGCACGACCGATCAAGTCTTCTCGCCGCCCTATCACCCCTATACCGAGGCGCTGCTGAGCGCGGTTCCCATCGCCGATACCTCGGTCGAAAAGAAACACATCGTCCTTGAGGGCGACATTCCTTCGGCGATGAACCCGCCGCCCGGATGTCCGTTCCAAACCCGGTGCCGGTGGAAGTCCGAGGTTGCGGGCGGATTGTGCGAAAAAGAGGTTCCGCCGGTCCAGACGCTGGCTGACGGACACCAGGTCAAGTGTCATCTGTCCACCGAAACACTGGCGAAGATGGAGCCGGTTATCAAAATAGCGGCTGAGTGATCGCCCAAAGAAAAACCGGCCTTGGGCCGGTTTTTTTTGAGCAGCTATTGTATCAGCCGCCCCAGATGACTTTGACGTAATTCTGCGTCTCGGCATAGGGCGGCACGCCCCCATGCTTTTCCACCGCTTGCGGGCCGGCGTTGTAAGCTGCCAGCGCGAGGCGCCAGGACTTGAATTTGCGGTATTGCCACGAAAGATACCGCGCACCGCCTTCAAGGTTTTGCTTCGGGTCATGCGGGTTCACGTTCAGCAGCCTGGCGGTTTGGGGCATCAGCTGCGCGAGGCCCAAAGCGCCCTTGTGCGACTTGGCGTGAGGGTTCCAACCGCTTTCCTGTTGAACCAGACGCAGGAACAGTTCTTCCGGGACGTTGTGCTTGCGCGCTGCCTGGCGCGCCATGGCAAGGTATTCACCACGGTACTTGCCGGAATAGCGCTTTTTGAAACTGCCGTCCGGCGTTTTCGGTTTCAGCCGTTCAGAGTCGCGATACTGGCTGGCGGCCCGCGTGTCCAGAATCTTGGCCTGCTTCAAAAAGATATCTTTGCGATTCTTGGTCGACAGCACATCTGCGCTCAGCGGCGTCGACGCCAGAACGAGGCATGCAATTGAAAAACCACTTAACAGACAACGCATTCAAGCAATCCCGCTCGTTCAGCAATCATTCGGATTATAGGTATTTCAGGCAGAAATGAAAGCTTGGTTAAGGAAACACTGATTTTCCGGGTGGCATTCCGGGCATCAACCGTGTTCCAACCCGGGCGCAGGACGTATAGGGTTTCAGGTGAACTCAGCGTCAGATTCGGGCGCCATCAAGCTAGTCAAAAAACGGGGAAATCCATGGCAGGTTCAGTCAACAAAGTCATTCTGGTCGGCAATCTCGGGCGCGATCCCGAAGTGCGGTCGTTTCAGAACGGTGGCAAGGTCTGCAACCTACGGATCGCGACCTCGGAGAACTGGAAAGACCGCAATACCGGTGAACGCCGCGAACGGACCGAGTGGCACACAGTCGCTATTTTTTCCGAACCGCTCGTCCGCATCGCCGAGCAGTATTTGCGCAAAGGGTCAAAGGTCTACATCGAAGGCCAACTGGAAACGCGCAAGTGGCAGGATCAGTCCGGACAGGATCGCTATTCCACCGAAGTCGTTCTGCGCCCTTACCGCGGTGAACTGACCCTGTTGGACAGTCGCAATGAGGGCGGCGGATACGGTGGCGGCCAAAGCAGCGGTTACGGAGGAGGCCAGGACAGCGGCGGATACTCCGAGCCCTACGCCGCACAGTCCAGCGCACCGGCACCGGCATCAGGCGGCATCGACGACGACGAAATCCCGTTCTAATCTCCAGCGAGGCACGTCATGACATGGTCCTTCGCCGTCGGCCGATTGCTCGGATCGGAACTGAGGGTCCATGTCACCTTCTTCCTGCTGCTGGCCTGGGTCGGCTTTGCCGCCTACTCTGACGGTGGGTGGCCAGCAGCCATCGACAACATCGTTTTTGTTCTGGCGTTGTTTGCCTGCGTGGTTGCCCATGAGTTCGGTCATGCGCTGATGGCCCGCAGGTATGGCATTCGCACTCCTGACATCACTCTGCTGCCCATCGGCGGCTTGGCCCGCCTCGAGAGGATGCCGGAAAAGCCGATGCAAGAAGTTGCCGTCGCATTGGCTGGCCCAGCGGTCAACGTCGTCATCTGGGGCATACTTGTCCTTCTGGGTGCGGGAATGCAGGTTGAAACGCTGGCGCAAATCGACTCGACCCGCGTCGACCTGCTGAGCCGGCTGGCCTACGTCAATCTGTTCCTCGCGGTGTTCAACCTGATCCCCGCGTTTCCGATGGACGGCGGCCGCGTGTTCCGCGCCCTGCTCTGCCTGAAGATGGACAGGGTCAGGGCCACACGGGCCGCCGCCTTTGCTGGCCAGGCCGTGGCCGTCGGGTTCGGGTTTCTGGGGCTCAGCACCGGTAACCCGATCCTGGTTCTGATCGCGGTTTTCGTCTTCATCGCAGCAAATGCAGAAAGTCAGGATGTAGCAATACGCTCGGTGGCGCGCCGCGTGCTGGCTCGCGACGCGATGATTACCGAATTCCACGCGCTGACCCCCCAAGACACGTTGGCAACGGCGGCCCAGGCCGTGATCCAAACAACTCAGCACGAGTTCCCGGTTTTGGGCGCAGACGGGCAGCTGTTGGGCTTTGTGACCCGCAATCGGCTGTTTGCCGCGCTAGCCGGCGATCACCCCCGGTCGGAACCCGCGACCTCGGTCATGGAAGAGCAAATCCCCCGGGTGGCCCTGACCAGTGGGCTCGAAGCCGTTCTGGATGGTCTCCATGGTGGCGCACCGGCCGTGGCGGTCTGCACCAAGACCGGTCAGATGGTCGGATACATCACCCGCGAAAACATTGGCGAATTGATGGTGATACGGGGCCGCTGACTCCGCTTATCAGCACGTTGCCAATGCATCCTGCAGAACGGACAGAACGGCATCGCGTGGCACGTCCGACGTGACGAAGGCCTGCCCGATCCCACGCGCCAGGATGAAACGCAGCTGGCCGTCAACGACCTTCTTGTCCTGAGCCATAAGCTCGACCAGATCTTCGGCGCTCGGCAGATCACCCGGAATATCAGACAGATCGGTCTTCATGCCCATCGCCTTCAGGTGAGCGCGGACGCGGCTTGGGTCTTCCTGGGAACACAGACCCATGCGGGCCGACAGTTCGAACGCCAGGGCACAGCCAATGGCAACACCCTCGCCATGCAGCAGCCGGTCGGAATAGCCCGTCGCCGCCTCAAGCGCGTGGCAGAACGTATGCCCGAGGTTCAACAGCGCCCGGTCGCCTTGTTCGGTCTCGTCACGGGCCACGATGTCGGCCTTCATCTGAACCGAACGGGTGACGGCCTGAACCCGGGTCGCCATGTCCCCGGCCGACAGCGCGGGGCCGTTGCGCTCCAACCATTCGAAGAAATCAGCATCCCCCAAAAGGCCATATTTTACGACTTCACCGTATCCCGCCAGAAAATCACGCGCCGTCAGCGTGCCAAGCACTGAGGTGTCAGCCAGAACCAACGAAGGTTGATGAAACGCACCGATCAAGTTTTTGCCTTGCGGAGCATTAATACCGGTTTTTCCCCCCACGGAACTGTCGACCTGCGCCAGAAGCGAGGTTGGGATCTGCACAAAGCGCACACCGCGACGCAGCACTGCGGCGGCAAAGCCCCCCAGATCTCCGATCACTCCACCGCCGAAGGCTACGACGATATCGCGCCGTTCGATCTTTTCGGCCAGCAGCCATTCGACGGCGCGCTCGAAATGCGGCCAGCTTTTGGTCGCCTCACCTGCGGGCAGAGCCAATGCGGTCATTTCCACCCCGGCGGACGCCAGGCCGCTGCGCAAAGCATCCAAATGCAAACCGGCCACGGTTTCATCGGTCAGAACCGCTACACGCGGACGGTGCAGCATGGGTTTGATCCGCGCACCGGCCTGAGCCAACAGGTCCGGCCCGATTTCCACGTCATAGGACCGCTCGGCCAGATCAACGTTAACTGTCTGATGCATCTATTTGACTTCCAATACATCCGGGCGCGTCATCAGCTTTTCCAGAACCCGGTCAACCATATCCTCGATCGCGGTGTCGCCGTCCGAATTCACCACCAGATCAGCCTGTGCGTACAACGGCACGCGGGCCTCGTACAGGTCACGCAGCGTTGCATACGGATCAGGCGTACGCAGCAAGGGTCGCGTGTCTTTGTGGCGCACCCGGTTCCACAACACATCCAGATCCGCGCACAGCCATACGGAAACCCCACGGTCCGAGATCATCGTCCGGTTTTCTTCGCTCAGAAAAGCGCCACCGCCGGTCGACAGGATACCCTTTTTCTCGTCCAGCAGACGGCCGATTATCTGGCTTTCTTTGGCGCGAAAGAACGGCTCGCCGTCCCGTTCAAAGATCTCGGGGATGGTCATGTTGGCAGCCGATTCGATCTCGCTGTCACTGTCGAGGAATGGAACACCAAGGCGCGCGGCCAGAGCGCGCCCCACGGCCGTCTTGCCAGCGCCCATCATGCCGACCAAAACCACCGTTTTGTGCAGGTCAAAGACCTGCCGTTGTCCGGCCGGCGCCACGTTATGCTTAATTTCGCTCATTTCCCTGTGAATGACGTGATCTTGGGAAAAATGCCAGTTATAACTTGGCCAAAATCGAAAATTGAGGCAGCGTTGAGCCATGGGCCGTCTGATCAAATTCCTGTTGTACCTAATTTGCCTGCTTTTCATCGGCTTGGTGGCCTATGCGTATCTTGGCCCATTCTTCGGCGCCGACTTCTCGGCCCCGCAAAGCGAAATCAGCGAACCGGTAATTCTGGATGTCAACTAGGGCCGTTTTGCTGGCGCTTGCACTGACCGGCCAAGCCGCCGCACAAACCGAACAGCCGCTATCCGCGATCGACTGGCTGGAGACGGCCCCTGACCTGTTGCCGGGGACCGTATTGCTCGAGCCGCCGGTTACCGATACGGGCCTGCAGCCCGACATCCAGGTGTCTCCGCTCGAGGCGCTGTCGCCGCCGTTGGGATTGGTGGATGGGTCCGCGACCGGGCTGCCGGTTGATCTGTGGCTGCCCAGCGATCCGGCCCGGCTGGCCGAACTCATCGCGCGCGTGCCGGTCAAATCGAACCCGGCCATGCAGCGGCTGTTGTTCACACTTTTGCTGACCGAGGCCCGCGCGCCGGCAAATTCCAATGAGCCAGACGAGCTCCTTCTGGCGCGACTGGATCGCCTGATGCAGCTGGGTGCCGCCGATCCGACGCAATCCTTGGTGCAGCTAGCCGGCCCCACCGATACGCCTGAGCGGTTCAAACGATGGTTTGACGCAACTCTATTGACCGGCGACGAAGACCGCAGCTGCACTGCGCTGATCGCGCAACCGCATTTGTCGCGGGATTATTCCGCGCAGGTCTTCTGCAAGGCTCGCAGAGGTGACTGGGCTTCGGCCGCACTGACACTCGAAGCGGCGCATGCGCTCGAATTACTGCCGCCCGAGCAACTCGATCTGCTGGATCGCTTCCTAAGCCCAGAGATGTTCGAAGGCGCCGCCTATTTGCCGCAGCCCGAAGACCCTGACCCGCTGACGTTTCGCCTGTTCGAAGCGATCGGCGAGCGACTTCCGACCGCCTCGTTGCCGCGATCCTTTGCCAATGCCGACCTGCGCGATGTTGCCGGTTGGAAGGCCCAGATCGAAGCGGCCGAGCGTCTGACCCGCATCGGCGCGCTTACGCCGAACCATCTGCTGGGCCTCTATACCGAGCGCGCGCCTGCGGCTTCGGGCGCGGTCTGGGATCGCGTCTCGGCTGTTCAGCGTTTCGAAACGGCGCTGGAGACCGGAAGCCCCGAGGCAATATCCAAGACCCTGCCGAAAGTTTGGGCAGAAATGGGTTCGGTCGGGCTCGAAGTGCCCTTTGCCGAACTGTTCGCCGAGCGCCTGATGCCGATCAAGTTGCCCGACCCGACCACCGAGAATCTGCGCTGGCGCATCCTGCTGTTGTCCGAGTTGTACGAGGATGCCGCACGATCTGTCCCCGACGGACCCGAGGCCAATGCCTTTCTGGCTGCTTTGGCATCGGGCCAACCCGAGCGTTCGAACTCGCCCTCACCGATGGCTGACGCCATTGCCGAAGGGTTTGCATGGTCGGCACCGATCCCGTCCGATATCCGCGCGATGTTGGAAGCAAACCGTCTGGGTGAGGCAATTCTTGAGGCCATGCAGATGTTCGCGCATGGCGCGCGCGGCAATCTGGTTGACCTGACTGCGGCCATCGCGGTGTTCCGGCATGTCGGCCTGGAAGACACGGCGCGCCGTGCCGCCTTGCAGTTGCTTGTTCTGAAGGGGGCCTGACAGTGTCCGCTCCGGCGACACAAGACTTGTGGATTTCCGCGTTTCTCGAGGCGCAGGCCGCAGAACTTGGGGCGGCAACCAACACTTTGCTGGCCTATGGGCGAGACTTGAAGGACTTTGCCGCGTGGCTCGGTCGGCGAAATGCCGAGTTCGAAGCCGCCGACCAGGATATGATCGAGGCCTACCTGATTGACTGTGACGCACAAGGCCTTTCGCGCGCGACCCGCGCCCGCCGCCTCTCTGCCATCAAGCAATTGTACCGTTTCGCGTTTGAAGAAGGCTGGCGCTCGACCAATCCGGCCATCCAGATCAAAGGCCCGGGACGCCAGAAAAGACTGCCCAAGACGCTGGACGTGGCCGAAGTCGACCGCCTGCTTGAGGCCGCCAGGCAAACAGGGCGCAGTACGGCAGACAAGCTGCGCAACACCTGCCTGATGGAAATTCTGTATGCGACCGGGATGCGTGTGACCGAACTTGTTTCCCTGCCGGTATCATCCGCCCGGGGCGACCCACGCATGCTGCTGGTTCTCGGCAAAGGCGGAAAAGAGCGCATGGTGCCCTTGTCACCGCCTGCGCGCGATGCTTTGGCGGCATGGCTGACGATCCGGGACGAAGCCGAAGATGCAGCCGCCGCCAACGGAGGCCAGCGGTCCCGGTTCCTGTTTCCTTCGCGCGGAAAATCAGGGCACCTGACCCGACACCGGTTCTTTGCACTGATAAAGGAACTGGCCGTGCAAGGTGGTGTATCTCCTGACAAAGTCACGCCACACACGCTGCGCCATGCCTTTGCGACGCATCTTTTGGCCAATGGGGCCGATTTGCGTTCGATCCAGACCCTGCTTGGTCACGCCGACGTCGCGACGACAGAAATCTATACGCATGTCCTGGACGAGCGCCTGTCGGAACTGGTGTTGCAGCATCACCCGCTTGCCAAGGATGACGGTCGAGACTAGGGCCAAACCCTTGATCGCGCGCATCTGCGCCCCCATAACCATTGCATCAACAATACCTGAAACGGACCGATGGACTCTGACCCTTCTCTTCTCGATGGCGCCTTCTGGCTGACTACGGCCTCAATTCTGCTTCTGCTGGTACTCTCCGGCTTCTTCTCGGGGTCTGAAACAGCGCTGACGGCGTCTTCGCGGGGTAAACTGCGGGCGCAAGCCGACAAAGGATCGCGCGGCGCGCAAAAGGCGCTGGAGATCACTGATGACAACGAACGTCTGATCGGCTCGGTCCTGCTGGGGAACAACCTCGTCAACATCCTTGCAGCCTCGCTGGCCACGGCGTTGTTCACCCGACTTTTCGGAGAAAGCGGCGTGGCACTGGCCACCTTGGTCATGACCCTGCTTGTTCTGGTCTTTGCTGAGGTACTGCCCAAAACCTACGCGATTACCAATGCCGAAAAGGCCGCCGCGGCGGTCGCCCCGGTGATCGGTGTCGTCGTTACGGTGTTTTCGCCGGTGGTGGCTGCCGTTCGCCTGCTGGTGCGCGGTGTACTGCGCCTGTTCGGGGTTCAGATCGACCCCGACAGCAACATCCTTGCCGTACGCGAGGAGATCGCCGGTGCTCTGCAACTGGGCCATTCCGAGGGGGTCGTCGAAAAAGAGGACCGCGACCGCATCCTGGGCGCGCTTGACCTCGGCGACCGCACGGTAGAGGAAATCATGCTGCACCGCTCGAATATCGAGATGATCGACGCGGACGCAGACCCTGAATCGATCCTGAAACAATGCCTCGAAAGCCGTCACACGCGCCTGCCGGTGTTCCGTGGCCAGCCCGAAAACATCGTGGGCGTCGTGCACGCCAAGGATCTGTTCCGTGCCATGTACGCAAAGGCAGGCGGTAGCGATGGCGGGGCGGAAAGACTGAAGTCATTTGACATCCTCAAGGTAGCAAATGACCCCTATTTCGTACCGGAGACCACCACGCTGGACGATCAGATGCGGGAATTTCTGCGCATGCACAGCCATTTTGCGCTGGTGGTAGATGAATACGGCTCGCTGCGCGGGTTGATCACGCTCGAGGACATCCTCGAAGAAATCGTCGGCGAGATTGCCGACGAATTCGACGTGGACGAAGATGTGACGGTTACGCGAACCGAAGACGGTCAGTATCTGGTCGAAGGCTCGATGACCATCCGCGACCTGAACCGTGCGATGGACTGGTCCCTGCCCGATGACGAAGCCAACACCATTGCCGGGCTGGTCATCCACGAAGCGCAGATGATTCCGACCGTCGGTCAGGTGTTCTCGTTCCACGGATTCCGGTTCGAGGTCGTCGAACGCGAGGGCAACCGGATTACCTGGTTGAAGGTGCGGCCGCTCTGACGGACGGCCGGCGGAAACGACAAACTCGGTCGTTTTCGTGACAGATACCGGCGCGGCACCCCTGCACCTTCGGGCCAGACGCAAGGAGGTGCGGATGAAAACCACGTGTCAGGTTGCCGTGATCGGCGGTGGAGTTGTCGGGTGTTCGGTGCTGTATCACCTGACCAAGCTGGGCTGGTCGGATGTGATGCTGCTGGAACGGTCGGAACTGACCAGCGGATCGACCTGGCACGCGGCGGGCGGGTTCCACACGCTGAACGGCGACACCAACATGGCCGCGCTGCAGGGCTATACCATCAGGCTGTACAAGGAACTGGAAGAGATCACCGGCATGTCCTGTGGGCTGCACCATGTGGGCGGCATCACGCTGGCCGACAACCAGGACCGGTTCGACATGCTGCTGGCCGAACGCGCCAAGCATCGCTTCATGGGGTTGGAAACCGAAATCGTGGGCCCCGACGAGATCAAGAAGATCGCCCCCATCACCAACACCGACGGCATCATCGGCGCGCTCTATGATCCGCTGGACGGGCACCTTGATCCCTCGGGCACGACCCACGCCTATGCCAAGGCCGCACGGATGGGCGGGGCCACGATCGAGACCCACTGCATGGTGCGCGAGACCAACCAGCGCCCCGACGGCACTTGGGACGTGGTCACCGACAAGGGCACCATCCACGCCGAGCATATCGTCAACGCCGGCGGCCTCTGGGCGCGCGAGGTGGGCGCGATGGCGGGCATCTACTTCCCGCTGCACCCGATGGAGCATCAATACCTCGTCACCGACAACATCCCCGAAATCGAGGCGATCATCGACGCGGGCGGCGAGCATCCGCACGTCATGGACCCGGCCGGGGAAAGCTATCTGCGGCAAGAGGGGCGCGGGTTGTGCATCGGCTTCTACGAACAGCCTTGCAAGCCCTGGGCCGTGGATGGCACCCCGTGGGAGTTCGGGCACGAGCTGCTGCCCGACGATTTCGACAAGATCACCGACAGTATCGAATTTGCCTATCGTCGCTTCCCGGTTCTGGCCGAGGCCGGTGTGAAATCAGTGATCCACGGCCCTTTCACCTTTGCGCCCGACGGCAACCCGCTGGTCGGGCCGGTGCCGGGCGTGCGCAACTACTGGTCGGCCTGCGGCGTGATGGCCGGGTTCAGCCAGGGCGGCGGCGTCGGTCTGACGCTGGCGCAATGGATGATCGAGGGCGAGCCCGAGCGCGACGTCTTTGCCATGGACGTGGCCCGGTTCGGCGATTGGATCACCCCCGGCTATACCCGCCCCAAGGTGATCGAGAACTATCAGAAGCGTTTCTCAGTCGCCTACCCCAACGAGGAACTGCCCGCCGCGCGGCCCAACCGCACCACGCCGATGTATGACATCTTCAGCGATCTGGGTGCGGTCTGGGGCCAGCAATACGGGCTGGAAGTGCCGAACTATTTCGCGCAAGAGGGCGAGCCGGGTTATGAAACCCCGTCCTTCCGCCGCTCGGACGCCTTCGAGGCAACGGGCCGCGAGGTGCGCGCCGTGCGCGAGGGCGTCGGCATCAACGAGGTGCACAATTTCGGCAAATACCTTGCCACCGGTCCGCGCGCCCGCGACTGGCTGGACCGGATCATGGCCGGGCGCATCCCCAAGCCGGGCCGCCTGTCGCTGACCCCGATGCTGTCGCCCAAGGGCAAGCTGATCGGGGATTTCACCGTGTCCTGCCTGGGCGAGGAGGAGTTCCAGCTCACCGCCTCCTACGGCGCACAAAACTTCCACATGCGCTGGTTCCTGCAGCATCAACAAGACGGCGTAACCGTCGAGAATATCAGCGACAAACGCAACGGTTTCCAGATTGCAGGCCCCAAGGCCCGCGAGGTTCTGGCCGCCTGCACCCGCACCGATATCAGCGACATGCGCTTCATGGACGTACGCCGCATGGTCGTGGGCATGACCGACTGCATCGTGCAGCGGGTCAGCTATACCGGCGATCTGGGGTTCGAGATCTACTGCGATCCGATGGCGCAGCGCCAGCTGTGGTGGACCCTGTGGCAGGCCGGGCAACCGCACGGCATGGTGCCGTTCGGCATGCGCGCGATGATGAGCCTGCGGCTCGACAAGTTCTTCGGCTCGTGGATGCGCGAGTTCTCGCCCGACTACACAGCCGCTGAAACCGGGCTGAACCGCTTCATCTCGTTCTCCAAGAACGTCGATTTCATCGGGCGCGCCGTCGCCGAGGCCGAGCGGGCTGAAGGAACAGCCCGCAAGCTTGTGGCTTTTGAGGTCGAAGCCGAGGACGCGGATGTGAACGCCTACGAACCCATCTGGCATGACGGCGCAGTGGTTGGGTTTTGTACATCCGGCGGGTATTCGCATTTCGCGCAGAAATCAGTTGCCATGGGCTTCCTCCCAACGGGACTGGCGGCCGACAGCTTGGCGGTCGAAATTGAAATCCTGGGCCAGATGCGCAAAGCCCGTGTGCTGACCAGTCCACTATTTGACCCCGACGGTGCGCGTATGCGGGGGTGACAGCCGTTCCGGTTGGCGGCAAGGTGGCCGCCATGAAGGATATCCCTGTCATCTTGCTGGCCGCCGGAAGTTCTCGCCGTATGGGCGGAGTGGACAAACTGATGCAAATTGTCGACGGTCAACCGCTGATCCGACGCTCGGCTGAAACCGCACGAGCTGTCGGGCCGGTCATCGTCGCCCTGCCGCCGGCGCCTCACCCGCGATACACCGCCCTGAGCGGGATGGACTTGGAGGTCGTTTCAGTTCCCGATGCGGATGAAGGCATGAATGCCAGTTTGCGCAGGGCCGTCGCGCAGCTGCCGGTATCAGCCCGGGCAGCGATGATCCTGCTGACCGATCTGCCAGAGCTGACATCAGACGATCTGCGCGCGGTCCTCCGGTCGGTCACCGAACATCCTGACAAGCTGATCTGGCGCGGAGCGTCTTCGGACGGCGTACCAGGCCATCCTGTGATCTTCGACCGAAGTCTCCTTGCTGATCTGGCGCATTTGACCGGAGATGGCGGCGCACAAGCCATCGTACGCGCGCATCTGGACCAGGTGCACCTACAGCCTTTGCCGGGTCAGAACGCTATTCTGGATCTGGATACGCCCCAAGCGTGGGCCGAATGGCGCAAAAAGCAAAGATCCCAAAAGTAACGCGGCCCGGTCGAGAACGACCGGGCCGGTTGCCCAAAACAGGACTACCACTTTCACCAATCCCGAAAACGCGGCCCGGATGTCGTCAAGACATCGGACCAATGTGCTGCCGAACCGAAACAAGACCCCCTCGTTAACATGCCGCTCAGCGCTTCCGGTGACTGAGATCTGCCTTCAAGCACCCCCTTGATGCTGTCAGGCCCCCCTTTCACTTGGGCACGTTCATCGTCACCGATAAGTTCAGTGCAAACAACGTAAAATTGGTTGAATCGGTTAATTTTACCGGATTCGTAATGGTATTTCCGCAACAACGCGCGTCACGGAAATCTACCCAAGGTTGTACGTTCGCTTTGCCATTGCTGACCCACGACAAGAAATTTTTAGCGCTAAACGATCAATATGACATTTTTGCAAAGACCTATTAGACAAATACCGCCTTCTGAAAGGGCGGTGGCGCAACCTGTGAGTGTCCGTGAAAATTCGGTCAAAAACCGCCGCTGGACTGTTAACAAATTTGATTCAATTCAATGCTTTTGCGAATTTGACCCTCATTTCGGCAACAATCCACCGATTCGACCGGCAACTCCCACGGCCGATTCCCGGGATTGCGAGCGCTACCAGACGCCTGCAATGTGGCAAAATTAAGATTTATTAATTGATCAGTCAGAAAACGCAAAGACTGGCGGCTCATGTTCCCTGCAAAGCGCACATCAACAAGCGCCGAACCAAGGAGACCTAGTCAACATGAGCATCCGCAAATCCCCCCTTATTCTTCCTCGCACCTCAGGGCTGTTTGGCGCCACCGCGCTGAGCGCGGCGTTGCTGGCCGCGACCGCCATTCCGTCGCAGGCCGACGTAGCCCTGGCGGATCTGGTCGAAACCGTTTCACCGTCCGTGGTAACCGTCATTGCCTCGATCGACGCGGCCCCGTCGCCAGCGAGCGGCCAGGAGTTTGATTTCGAAGGCCAGCCTTTTGGTGAGTTCTTCAAGCGTTTCGGGATTCCCGAAGGCTTTGACGCCCCGCGCCGTGGTCCCAGTCAGGGCCTTGGGTCCGGGTTCGTACTGGATGAAGATGGCTATATCATCACAAACCACCACGTCGTCGACAAAGCCAGCAAGATCACCGTGCGCCTGAACGATGATCGCTCGTACGAGGCTGAAGTCGTGGGGACCGATCCCCTGACCGATATCGCGCTGCTCAAGATCGAGGCGGATGAGGCGCTTCAGCCGGTCCCGCTGGGGGATAGCGACGACATCCGCGTGGGCGAAGACGTGGTCGCCATCGGCAACCCCTTCGGCCTGAGCTCGACCGTCACGACCGGCATCGTTTCCGCCAAGGGACGCAATATCTCGGAAGGCCCCTACGCTGAATTCATTCAGACCGATGCGGCCATCAACAAAGGCAACTCGGGCGGTCCCCTGTTCAACATGGACGGCGAAGTCGTTGGGGTGAACTCGGCCATCTATTCGCCCAGTGGAGGTTCGGTCGGACTGGGCTTTGCCGTGACTTCGAACATCGTCGAGCACATCGCTGCGGACCTGCGTGACGATGGCCAAGTCAGCCGCGGGTGGCTGGGTGTCTCGATCCAGAACATCAGCCCCGAGCTGGCCGCAGCGATGGGTGTCGATGGCACTGTCGGCGCACTGGTGTCCGAGGTTCTGCCGGACAGCCCCGCTCAGGGCGTGCTGCAACAGGGCGACGTGATCATCGCCTTCAATGGCGAACAGGTCGACTCGAGCAGTGAACTGCCGGTGCTCGTTGGCACCACGGCCGTCGGAACCGACAGCAAGGTTACCGTCCTGCGCAATGGCAAGGAAGAGACCCTGAACGTCACGATCGGGCAGCATTCGGCCCAGATGGCGGCAAACGCGGAACCGACCGATGACGCGGTGGCGGGCAAGACGCTGGGTGTCACCGTAGCACCGCTGTCCGAAGCGACTCGTGCGCAGATCGGAGTTCCCGAGAACGTGCACGGCGTGGTCGTCACTTCGCTCAAGCCGGACAGCCCGGCGGCCAAGGCCGGTCTGCGGCAGGGCGACGTGATCGTGAAGCTGGGCAACCAGGATGTGGAAACACCCGAGGCGCTCAAATCCGCGCTCGAAGATCAGAAGACCGATCCGGCGCTGATGCTGATCAACCGCGGCGGCAATCAGATCTTCGTCGCCGTCGAGATCGCCTGACCTGCGTCCCGCGCGCACCGCATGATGGGGATATCCGGTGCGCGCATCTCCTGGCGGACACGATTTGTCCACGTGCTGTCGGGATTGCCGGGTGCGGATTTCGCACCCGGCAGTTTTTTTACCTGTCCATACGTGATTATATCCTGAGTGAAAGGAAATCCGACCATGAGCAGACGTCTGTTGATCGTTGAGGATGATGAAGACACGCGGGACTTCATCGCCAAGGGATTTGGCGAGGAAGGTTATGTCGTCGAATGCGCCGAGGACGGCCGCGAAGGTTTGTACCACGCGACCGACGGTGGATTTGACGCGGTCGTTCTGGACAGGATGCTGCCCGGGCTGGATGGTCTGGCCCTGATCAAGTCGATGCGCGCCGCCGGGGTCAAGACGCCGGTTCTGATGCTGACAGCCATGAGCGCCGTGGACGAGCGGGTGAAAGGGCTGCATGCAGGTGCCGACGACTATCTGGTCAAGCCCTTCTCATTTCAGGAACTTCATGCCCGGATCGAAGCCCTGTTGCGCCGACCTCAGGAATCCGAGGAAACCCCGACCCTCAAATGCCGCGACCTTGAAATGGATCTGCTGACCCGAAAGGTCATACGCAACGGTCGCGAGATCACTCTGACGCCCAGAGAGTTCCAGATTCTGGAATTCTTCCTTCGGCGGAAAAACCGGGTGGTGTCGAGGACGATGCTTCTCGAAGGTGTCTGGGACTATCATTTCGACCCGAACACAAACGTCGTCGACGTTCACATCTCCAAACTGCGTCGGCAATTGGATGAAGGTGGTAAACCACCACTGATCGAAACCGTGCGCGGGGCCGGTTACATGGTTTCTGATGGTTAAGTCGCCCTTGTCGTTCAAGGACTCCAGGACACGGTTGGTGCTGGCCAGCATGGTGCTCAGCACATTGCTGACCGCGGCCGTATTGTTGCTGGTCTATATCACCGCCAACCGCACGATCGAAGGCGAAACCCGATCTGTCGTATCCGCCGAACTGACCGGGCTGGCGGACGAGTACGAACGCCTGGGGCTAGTCGGCCTGATGGTGGCCATCGAACGCCGGCTTCCGACCGCGTCCGAGCGTGATGCGCTTTATCTGTTGGCTGACCGCTCGGGAAAAACCTTGGCCGGCAACCTCAAGCGATGGCCCGAAGGCATCGCCGCTGGCAGTGGGTGGGTGGATCTGGAACTGCGCAGAACCGAGACGGATCAGCTGGTCCCGATCTCCGCTGCATCGATCTTGCTGCCCGGCGGCGAACGGCTGTTGGTGGGCCGCGACGCCCTCGCCCGTCAGCAGTTCGACCGGGTGCTGTTTCATTCGGTGGCGCTGGCCCTGGGCGCGGCCCTTGCGCTGAGCATTCTGACCGGTTGGCTTTTGACCCGTCTGGTGTTTTCGCGGCTGAAGGATATCGCCGACACCGCAGAAACCATCGTGTCCGGCGACCTGTCCCAACGAATGCCACAGCGTGGCACCGGCGACGAGTTCGACCAGATGGCAGGCACATTGAACAACATGCTGGACCGGATCGAAGAGTTGGTCAGCAACTTGCGCACCACGTCAAATTCGATCGCGCATGATCTGCGGTCACCTCTGTCCCGGTTGAAGCAGCGGGTGGTCGCCTTGGCCGAGCCAGGCAAAAGCGACCTGGATCGTGAGGTCGACATCGCCCGGGCAACGGCCGAAATCGATCACGTGTTGCGGGTTCTCGGACAGCTGACCGAGATCTCACGCGCCGAGGCGGGGTTGGGGCGGGAGCAGTTTGAACCTGTGGACCTTGAGCGCTTGGTCAACGATGCCGTGGAGTTGTACGAACCGGTCGCGGCCGACAAGGATGTGCGCCTCGAGGTCACGGGTCGGGCGGCTCCGATCATGGGGCACCGCCCTTTGCTGTCGCAGGCCCTGTCGAACCTTCTGGAAAACGCCATGCGCTATGCCCCTCAAGGAACTGCAATTTCCATCGAACTGCGCGAAGACGGCCCGTTTGCCCTGCTGAGTGTCCGCGACCGCGGCCCGGGCGTGCCGGCCGAGATGCTGTCGCAGCTTCAACTGCCCTTCGTCACGCTCGATCCCGCGCGATCGGACCGAAACTCAGGCCTCGGACTGGCTTTGGTGGCGGCCATCACCCGCATGCATGGCGGGGGCTTCAGTGCCCAGAATGCGGATCCCGGGCTGAAGGCAGTTCTGAAGCTGGCGCAAAAACCCTAGGTTAACGCCCCACGTTTTTGCCGATCAAAGGTTCGCAGGCAAGGAAGCGTATCCGCGGAACCGCATACGCCCACCTCTGACACGTTCATCGGACAGTTGGAAATCTGGGAACCGTGTCACGAACCGCGACAGGGCGACCCGCCCTTCAAGGCGCGCAAGTGTAAGACCTGCGCAAACGTGCGGCCCACCGGCAAAGGCAAGGTGACGGTTCGGTTTGCGCGAAATGTCGAACCGGCCCGGGTCTGGGAACACAACCGGGTCCCTGTTTGCAGCGGCGATACACAGATGAAGGTTGGTGCCCTTGGCAATCGAACGCCCGTCAATCACGACGTCAGCCGTCGTTTCCCGGTTGCCGAACTGGTTGGGTGAACGGAACCGCAAAACCTCTTCGACCGCCGTATTGATCAGGCTTGGATCATCCATAAGCCGCTGACGCTGCTCCGGGTGGCCATGCAGCAGGGCCAACCCGTTTCCGATCAGGTTCGTCGTGGTTTCATGACCCGCATTCAGAATGAAGATGCAATTCTGAAGCAACTCGATTTCACTCAACTTTTCGTCGGCCCCTTCACCGCGGATCAACCGCGTCAGGACGTCGGTTTCGGGGTCGCCGGGCGCGGCCCTGCGCCGTGCCACCAGATCGGCCAGATACTCCTTGAAGTCCCGAACGGCCGCATGGCCGTCCTCGAGTTGCTTGGCGCTCAGTGCCGGTTCGAGCGCCCCAAGAATGGCCAGGGACCAGTCGCGCAGCGGTTCGCGCTCGTCCACCGGTACGTCCAGAAGGTTTCCGATGATCTGGATCGGGATTGTGGCGGCATAGTCTTCGATCAGATCCACTTGCCGCTTGTCTTCCAGGCGATCCAGCAAACGATCGACGGTCTGGATCAAACCGGGCTCCATCCGGGCGATGGCGCGCGGGGTCAGGGCCGAAGTCATGATTTTGCGAACCCGCGTGTGCAATGGCGGATCCGAGAACACCAGCGAGGTGGTGTGATGC
Source organism: Ruegeria sp. BHSA162 (assembly GCF_059613385.1). Taxonomy (NCBI): domain Bacteria; kingdom Pseudomonadati; phylum Pseudomonadota; class Alphaproteobacteria; order Rhodobacterales; family Roseobacteraceae; genus Ruegeria; species Ruegeria sp. BHSA162. The sequence goes on along the minus strand of NZ_JBXWSK010000022.1, from coordinate 18,756 downwards.
TCGAACAATGGTGATCCCGGACCAAATTTTGGTCCGAACACGGCCTTTTTGTCGGACGAGTACAGGGTCGTGTCCCGATAGATCCGGTCCAGATCAGCGTGCCGCGACAATAGAACCGAGCCATCGGGCTGCGCCAGAACCGGCGCCGAAGACAGCAGCGCATCATAAAACGGGAAGGGATTGTCGATGAAGCCCTCGGGCGGGTTCATCAGGTCCAGATTGCTGATGTCGCTTGTCAATTCCTTCCCCCTCCTGCACGGACCCGTCGCTCAATGCCTAGCGCAACAGAATTCGTCGCACAACGTTCCGGCGGGCAGTGACAGCACGCCCTGGCAAAGCTAAGAAAGAAACATGCCCGAACCTGTGTCTTCCATCCGCAATCTTGGACCTGCTTTCGAGCAGGCCTGTGCCCGTGCGGGCATCCACTCGGCCGAAGAGCTAAGCGAACTTGGTGCCGATGCGGCTTATGCCCGGCTGATACAGGCCGGAACCCGGCCTCATTTCATCGGCTATTACGTGTTGGTCATGGGCTTGCAGGGCCGCCCCTGGAACGATTGCAAGGGCGAAGAAAAGAAAGCCCTGCGCGCAAGGTTCGATGCTTTGAAATCGTCAACGAACCAGGCTCCGGCGTCCCGGATCGTCGCGGATCTGGATGCCATCGGTGTACGTGTCGGCCCTGACGATCTGAAATCCGTCTGACCAACAAAAAAAACCGCGCCCGAAATCGGACGCGGCAATCTCGACAGGTATCGTGGTGCGGCTTAGCCGACCAGTTCGATGCCCGAGAAGAAATATGCGATCTCAACCGCTGCGGTTTCCGGCGCGTCCGAGCCGTGAACCGAGTTCTCACCGACGGACTCGGCGAATTCGGCGCGGATGGTGCCCGGTGCCGCATCGGCGGGGTTGGTTGCACCCATGACTTCACGGTTCTTGGCAATGGCATTTTCGCCTTCCAGAACCTGAACGACAACCGGTGCCGACGACATGAACTCGCACAGTTCGTCATAGAACGGACGCTCGGCATGAACTTCGTAGAACTTGCCGGCTTGTTCCTTGGTCATGTGGATGCGCTTCTGCGCGACGATGCGCAGGCCGGCTTCCTCGAACTTGGCGTTGATCTTGCCGGTCAGGTTGCGGCGGGTTGCATCGGGCTTGATGATCGAAAAAGTGCGTTCCAGTGCCATATCGGGCCTCTCCTTGGTCTGACGGCGCGGGCTGGGCCGCGCGAAATTCATCGCGCGCCGCCTAACACGGTATTTCGCCCGTGAAAAGTGGAATGATGGCGCGATCGCGCCTTTGGGCGTCAGATTGCGTCGGGAAGCGGGTCCCGTGCATCCACCCAACGGACATACAGAACGGCCAAAAGGCCCAGAAAGCTGCTGCCTGCCATCATCGACAGCACCAGATACGGGCCGTTTTCGGGGCTGACCGCAGCTCCGGTGATCGAAGTGATGACCGCACCGAGCGCGACGATCAGAGCGCCCGACAGGCCCGCTGCGCTGCCGGCCAGTTGCGGTCGAACCGACATGACGCCCGCAGACGCGTTGGCGTTCGTCAAACCGTTTCCAAAACCAACAAAGATCGCTGATCCAAAAAACACCCAGACCGACCCCATCCCCCCTAAAAACAGCAACAGCCCGCAGAACGGCCCGACCGAGGCGATGATGCGCCCGGCCAGAATCATCGTCGTCAGCCGAGTACGCGCGGCGATCCGACCGGTCACGAAATTGCCGACCATGAAACCGCCGGTGATGATGCCGATCCCCAGGCCCAGTGTCGCGGGGCTCAGATCGAACCAGGCGGCGGCCACCAGGGGCGCTCCGGTGATGAAACTGTAGAACCCCCCGATCGAGAATGCCGCGCACAACGCGTAGCCCCAGAACCGCCGGGCACGGAACAGGTGCGGGTATTCGCGCATCTGCGCGGCAAAAGTGTCGGACCGGTTGTGGTTGGTCTCGCCCATATCCGCCCAGAGCAGCGTCAGCAGCGCCGCCCCTGCAACCGTGTAAAAGACGAACCCGGCCCGCCACCCGAACAGCATGTCCAAAGTGCCACCCAGCATCGGGCCCAGCATCGGCGCCAAAGCCATTGCCATGGCGACATACCCCAGCTTGCTTGCGGCCTCGTTGGGCGGAAACTGGTCGCGGATCGACGCGGCAGACAGCACCGAGCCCCCGACCACGGCGGCCTGCATCAGACGGAACCCCAGAAAGGTCCAGATCGACTCCGCCAGAACACAGCCAAGTGACGCCGCCACAAAGACCGCCATGCAGGTCAAAAGAACCGGCCTGCGCCCGAACCGGTCGGACATTGGCCCAAGGATCAGTTGCAGTACGGCGGACACGGCCAGATAGGCTGCGATCGACAGGTTCACCAGCGCATAATCCGCCCGAAAATCGACCGCCATGTTCGCAAGGGACGGAAGGAACATGTTCAACGACAGCACGGACAGACCGGTCGCAAGGACAAGGGTCACCAAAGAGGGTGGAGTTTGTGCGGCCCGCATCTCAACATCCGAATTTCGTTCATCTGCAAAAGCGCTAGCACAGCGCATGTGGTTTGCACATGGCTTGCGTCTGGCGGTGCCAGTATCGCTCTGCTAAGAGCGGCCCATGCTACGGATCGAGAACATCACCTATTCGGTCGAAGGCCGCCCTCTGTTCGAGGGCGCCAGCGCCACCATTCCCGAAGGCCACAAGGTGGGTCTGGTCGGCCGCAACGGTACCGGCAAGACCACTCTGTTCCGCCTGATCCGGGGCGAGCTGGCACTGGAATCGGGCAGCATCACCCTGCCCCGACGCGCGCGGATCGGCGGTGTGTCACAAGAGGTGCCCTCGTCAAACGTGTCGCTGATCGACACGGTCCTGGCCGCCGACACCGAGCGCAGCGCCCTGATGGCCGAGGCGCAGCAGGCCACAGACCCCGACCGGATTGCCGAGATTCAGACCCGGCTGGCCGATATCGACGCCTGGTCGGCCGAAGCCCGAGCGGCTACGATCCTCAAGGGGCTGGGCTTTGACGATGCCGATCAGCAGCGGCCCTGCTCCGATTTCTCGGGCGGCTGGCGGATGCGGGTCGCTCTGGCGGCGGTTCTTTTCTCGCAGCCCGACCTGCTGCTTCTGGACGAACCGACCAACTATCTGGACCTTGAAGGCGCGCTGTGGCTGGAAAGCTATCTGGCGAAATATCCGCATACGGTCATCGTCATCAGCCACGACCGGGGCCTGCTGAACCGGGCGGTCGGCTCGATCCTGCATCTGGAAGACCGCCAGCTGACCTATTACGCGGTGCCCTACGACAAGTTCGCCGAACGCCGCGCCGAACGTCTGGCTCAGGCCGAGGCCGAAAACGCCAAGGCCAAGGCCCGCATCGCCCATCTGCAAAGCTTCGTTGACCGGTTCCGCTACAAGGCGTCCAAGGCCGTTCAGGCACAATCGCGGCTGAAGATGATCGAACGCATCCAGTTGATCTCGACCCCGCAGGAGGCCGCCTTGCGCGCCTTCTCGTTCCCCGAGCCCGAGGAACTGTCGCCCCCGATCATTCAGATTGAGGGCGGCGTCACCGGCTATGGCGACACCGAGGTGCTGCGCCGGCTGAACCTGCGCATTGATCAGGACGACCGGATCGCGCTGTTGGGGAAGAACGGTCAGGGAAAATCGACACTTTCCAAGCTGCTGTCGGACCGGTTGCCCCTGATGGCTGGCAAGATGACCCGCAGCAGCAAGCTGCGCATCGGGTATTTCGCCCAGCATCAAGTGGACGAGCTGTATGTGGACGAAACACCGCTGGATCACCTGCGGCGCCTGCGCCCGACCGAGACCCCGGCCCAGCTGCGCGCGCGTCTGGCCGGTTTCGGGTTGGGCGCGGATCAGGCCGAAACCGAGGTGGGCCGGCTTTCAGGCGGCCAGAAAGCGCGCCTGTCGCTGCTGATCGCGACGATCGACGCGCCGCACATGCTGATCCTCGACGAGCCGACCAATCATCTGGACATCGAAAGCCGCGAGGCCCTGGTCGAGGCGCTGACTGCCTATTCCGGTGCTGTGGTTCTGGTCAGCCACGACATGCACCTGCTGGGGCTGGTGGCCGATCGGCTGTGGTTGGTCTCGGACGGCACGGTCAAAACCTTTGACGGCGACCTGGAAGCCTATCGCCAGATGCTGCTGGCGCGCGACAAACCACCGGCCCGGGAAAAACCGGCCGCCAAACCCAAACGCGCCTCTCGCGATACCATTCTCGCGCTACGGGCCGACCTGCGGAAATGCGAGGAACGGCTGGAGAAATTGACGGACATGCACGAAAAGCTCTCGGCCAAATTGTCCGACCCGGCCTTGTACGAAGATGACCGGATCGCTGATCTGGAAACCTGGAACCGAAAATTCGCCGAGGTGGTCGAGGCCATGTCCCGCGCCGAGGCGCTGTGGGTCGCCGCCGCCGAGCGGCTGGAAAGCGCAGAGGCCGCCGCATGATCGAAATGGCATTCTTCATAACCGCGTTCACAACCCTGTTCGTTGTGATCGATCCCTTTGGCACCGCACCGATCTTCGTCGCGCTGACACAAGGAATGGACCCGGCCACCCGTCGCCGCGTCGCCTACCGCACGTGCCTGACCGCTTCGGGCATCCTTATCGCCTTCGCCGCTTTCGGAGAGGCGGTTCTCGGCTTTGTCGGCATCTCGATGGAGGCTTTCAAGGTCGCTGGCGGCGCATTGCTGTTTCTGACCGCGCTCGACATGCTGTTCGAGCGGCGCAACAAGCGGCGCGAGGACCGAGCGGAAGAAGAAGAGCACCCTGACCCCTCGGTCTTTCCGCTGGCCATTCCGCTGGTGGCCGGGCCCGGATCGATCGCAACGATCATCCTTCTGGCCGGTGAGCACCCCGGCATTCAGGGCATCGCTGCCGCTGTCGGCGTGATGCTTGCCGTGATGGCGGTTGTATTGCTGTTCTTCTTGTCCAGCGGCCTGATCGCGCGCATTCTGGGCAAGACCGGCCTGACCGTGCTGACCCGCCTTCTGGGCATGTTGCTGGCCGCGCTGTCGGTTCAGTTCATTCTTGACGGGCTCAAGGCCTTTGGGTTCGCGTCCTGAAACCCCATATTGACCTTATGAAAGAAGGTTTCGGGCGCCCGCATGGATGGTAACGATTTTGGACGGTTGGCCTATCTGGTTCTGCTGGGAGCCGCACTGCTGATGTGGTTCTTCACTCACAATCGGCAGTCGTTGGGGAAGACCCTGCAGATGGCTATGGCCTGGGTCTTCATCTTCATCGGGATCATTGCCGTTGTCGGCCTTTGGGGCGACATCCGCTCGACCGTTGGCGTATCTCCGCAGATGTCCGTGACCGGAGATGTGATCGAAGTACCCCGCTCGTTCGACGGGCACTACTACTTGCCGATGCTGGTGAATGGCAAACCGGTGACATTCCTGGTGGATACCGGGGCCAGCCAGATCGTGCTGAGCCCGCAGGACGCGGAGCGCGTCGGATTCGATACCGGTCAGCTGACCTTTCACGGGCGTGCCTCGACCGCAAATGGGGTGGTCCAGACTGCGCCTGTGCGCCTCGACAGCCTGGCGTTGGGGCCCATCACGGACCGAAATGTTGCGGCATGGATCAACGGAGGAGATCTGGACCAGTCCCTGCTGGGCATGGATTACCTGCACCGTTTTTCCAACATCCAGTTTTCTGACGGCCGGATGATCCTGTCGCGCTGAATGGCGGCTTTCGGGATTGAGAACAAAGTGCGAACATGCTAGCATTCGGCCATGTCCACGCATCTTCTTGGCCGCAAACCGGCGCGCGCGGCGCCGGGGCTGACCCTGCATGATGAGATTTCGCTGCAACTGGCCCGCGTGCACGAGGCCTGCGGCCCCGCGCGGCGCAGCTTTGCCATGTGGCTGGCCGGTCAGGCGCAGGGGCCGGTTCTGTGGATCTCGCCCGCGTGGGAGGCCGATCAGCTGAACCCCGACGGCATGATGCCCTTTGCCGATCCCGCCCGTTTCCTGTTCGTCCGCCCCACCCGGGCCGAGGACCTGCTGTGGTGCATCGAAGAGGCGCTGCGCAGCGGGGCGGTGCCGCTGGTGGTCGGCGATCTGCCGGGGGCACCGGGTCTGACGCCGGTGCGCCGGATGCATCTGGCCGCCGAACAGGGGGGCACGATGGGTCAGGCCCCGCTGGGGCTGCTGCTGACCCCGGGCGACGGCGGCGCGCAGGGCATCGAGACGCGCTGGCACATGGCCCCGGCGCACACGGGCCAGACCCGCCGCTGGACCCTGACCCGCCGCCGCGCCCGCGCCCTGCCCCCGGTCAGCTGGCACGCCACCCAGACCGCGCCGCGCACCGGGCTGCACCTGCAACGGATCGGCGTCGAGGAAACCTGCGCCTGACCGACCGGCCCCGGATCACGCAAGTTGTGACTGGTCAAACTGCATCCCGCCCCCTAGCGTGCCGAAATGACCCATCCGATCCACGACAGCCGCTATTCCTGGCTTCGCCTTCTGGTCACGCTGGCCATTGCGGCGGTGGCCAATGTGGGCATGTGGGCGGTGATCGTGGTGATGCCCGCGATCGAGACCCAGTTCGGCGCCAGCCGGGCCGAGGCCTCGATGCCCTACACGCTGGCCATGATCGGATTTGCGCTTGGCAACATGTGGCTGGGTCAGGTGGTGGACCGGCTGGGCGTGACCAAGGCGCTGATCGGTGCCGCAGGCCTCAGCGCGCTCAGCTATCTGCTGGCGACATGGGCGCCGACGATCACGATGCTGTCGGTGGCGCATCTGCTGCTGGGCCTGGGCACCGCCGTCGGGTTCGGCCCGCTGATCGCCGACATCTCGCACTGGTTCCTGCGCCGACGCGGGATCGCCGTGGCGCTGGTGGCCAGCGGAAACTATCTGTCCGGCGCGATCTGGCCCACGCTCCTGTCCGGTATCCTCGCCCGCGACGGGTGGCAGCAGGTCTATCTGACATTGGCGGTCATCACCCTGATCGTTGTCATCCCGCTGTCGCTGCTGCTGCGCCGGCAGGTCCCGGCCGAGGCGCATGGCACCGCCGCAGCCGCCGCGCAGATCAACGCGCGCAGCGTCGGCCTGTCGCCGCGGACCCTGCAATATGTTCTGGGCCTCGCCGGAATTGGCTGCTGCGTCGCAATGTCGATGCCGCAGGTCCACATCGTCTCGTACTGCGTGGGGCTGGGTTATGGCCCGGCGGTCGGGGCCGAGATGCTGTCGCTCATGCTGATGGGCGGTGTCGTCAGCCGGATCATCTCGGGGCTGGTGGCAGACAAGTTGGGCGGCGTTCACACGTTGCTGATCGGGTCGATCCTGCAATGCATCGCCCTGTTCCTGTTCCTGCCTTATGACGGGATGGTGTCGCTCTATGTCATCAGCCTGTTGTTCGGACTGGCGCAGGGCGGCATCGTGCCCAGCTATGCGCTGGTCGTCCGCGAATACATGCCCCCGCAAGAAGCCGGGGCACGGGTCGGTTTCGTGATGATGATGACGATCATGGGCATGGCGCTGGGTGGCTGGATGTCCGGCTGGATCTATGACGTGACCGGGCAGTATGAACTGGCCTTCGTGAACGGGATCCTGTGGAATGGGCTGAACATCGCCATTATTGCGACACTGCTGATGCGCTCGCGGCCGCGCCAGGGGCGGGTTCCGGCATGAGCCGCCTGACCCGCCGAACTCTGGTACTGGCGGGGCTGGCATCGCTGCCCTTGGTGCGGCACGCCGTGGCCGCCCCGGTTCCGTATATACTTGAAACACAAGGGACATTGATCGAATTCACATTCGGTCTGGCTGGCTCGGCCCAGACCGGCACCATGCCGATCCAGACCGCTGATGTTCTAGTGGACACGAAAAACCTGCGCAACAGCATGGTCGACGTCGTCCTGAACGTCGCCGAGGCACGCACGAAACTGCCGTTTGCACGCGGCCCGATGCTAAGCCGATCCGTGTTGGATGCCGCGCGGTTTCCATCTATCCACTTCGTCTCGACGGCCGTCAGCCTTGGCCCCGGCGGACGCATTTCCGACGGAGCGACCGTCACCGGCGATTTGACGGTGCGCGACGTGACTCGTCCGATCACTCTCGATGCCGCGCTTTATCGCCCGCCGGGTTCCGCAAAGGACGATCTGGACCGGCTGTTCATCCATTTGACCGGCGCGTTGAACCGGAACGATTTCGACGCCACCGGCTATGCGGACCTGGTCGACGAAACTGTGGGATTGAACATACGAACCGAAATTCGCAGAAAACCCTGAAACTGGCGGAAAACGACACCACAAAGTCGAATAGCCGCGCGCATCGTCATGCGCCATTCGGACATCTACTGGACCCATGCGTACCATCATCTCATTCGCCGCCCTTTTTCTTTCGGTCATTCTATTGCAGCTTTCCACGGGCGGCGTGGGTCCGCTGGACGCGATATCCGGCCTGACGCTGGGGTTTTCGACCGAACAGATCGGCCTTTTGGGCTCGGCTCACTTCTTGGGCTTTTTCGCGGGATGCTGGTGGGCGCCAAGGTTGATGGGATCCATCGGGCACTCGCGCGCCTTTGCGGTCTGCACGGCTCTGGGCGCGATGGGTCTGATTGGCCACACGCTGACCGAAAACCCCTATGCATGGGCCGCGCTGCGCATTGCCTCGGGCACCTGCGTGGCGGGTTGTTATACGGTTATCGAGGCCTGGCTGAACGCCAAAGTCACCAACGAAACCCGCGGCCGCGCCATGGGCACATATCGGTTGGCCGATATGGGAGCCTCTCTCAGCGCGCAGTTGATCATCGCCGTTCTGCCACCTGCCTCATATGTCTCTTACAACCTGCTGGCCATCCTGTGCTGTGCCTCGTTGCTGCCGCTGACCCTGACGCGCGCCAGCCAGCCCGAAACCCCGGACGCACCGCGTTTGCGGCCCAAGCTGGCCTGGCATTGCTCGCCCTTGGCGGTGGCTGGAGTGATCGTCTCGGCCATCAGCTCTGCTTCGTTTCGGATGGTTGGTCCCGTCTACGGACAAGAGGTTGGGCTGGGCGTCGATCAGATCGCATTCTTTCTGGCCGCCTTTGTACTGGGCGGCGCGCTGGCGCAGTATCCGGTCGGGTGGCTGGCCGACAAGTACGACCGCCGCTGGGTGCTGATCTGGATGTCGATTGCCGCCGTTGTCAGTTGCAGCATCACCATGGCCGCCAGCGGCACGGGCACCGTCGGCGTCATGCTGGCCGCCGGATTGTTCGGCATAACGACCTTTCCGATCTTCTCGATCTCTTCTGCCCATGCCAACGACTTCGCCACCACCGAGCAGCGGGTGGAACTGTCGGCGGCGCTGATGTTCTGGTATGCGCTGGGGGCTATCGCCTCGCCCTATGTTTCCTCGACGCTGATCGAGCAATTCGGCCCCGGCGCGCTATTTGCCTTCGTGGCATTGGGCCACGCAGTCCTGATCGTCTTTGGACTGGCCCGGATGCGCTCGCGCCCGACGCCCGAAGAACGCACCAACTACGTCTACGCGCCGCGCACGTCCTTCACCATCGGCCGCCTGCTGAAACGCTCGCGCGAAGGGCGATAGCATTCTGGGGCTGGGATTTCCCGATCCGGTTTGATAGAGCGCGCGCAGACAGTTAGGCGGAAACCAAACATGGCTCGGATTCTCATTACCTCGGCAATTCCCTACATCAACGGAATCAAGCACCTTGGCAACCTGATCGGCTCGCAGCTGCCGGCGGATCTGTTCGCGCGCTACCAGCGCGGCCGCGGCAACGAGGTCATGTTCCTGTGCGCCACCGACGAACACGGCACCCCGGCTGAACTGGCCGCGGCCAAGGCGGGCAAACCGGTGGCCGAATACTGCGCCGAGATGCACGAGGTGCAGGCCGACATCGCCAAGCGTTTTGGCCTGAGCTTCGATCATTTCGGCCGCTCGTCCAGCCCGCAGAACCACAAGCTGACCCAGCATTTCGCCGGCAAGCTGGCCGAGGCCGGACTGATCCGCGAAGTGACTGAAAATCAGGTCTATTCCAACGCCGACGGCCGGTTCCTGCCCGACCGCTATATCGAGGGCACCTGCCCCAACTGCGGCTACGAAAAGGCGCGCGGCGACCAGTGCGAAAACTGCACCAAGCAGCTGGATCCGACCGACCTGATCGACCCGCGCAGCGCGATTTCCGGCTCGACCGACCTTGAGGTGCGCGAGACCAAGCACCTGTATCTGCGCCAGTCGGCGATGAAGGATCAGCTGGACGCCTGGATCGACAGCAAGACCGACTGGCCGGTGCTGACCACCTCGATCGCCAAGAAATGGCTGCATGACGGCGACGGCCTGCAGGACCGCGGCATCACCCGTGACCTGGACTGGGGCATCCCGGTCAAGAAGGGCGACGAGGACTGGCCCGGCATGGAGGGCAAGGTCTTCTACGTCTGGTTCGACGCGCCGGTCGAATACATCGCCTGCGCCAAGGAATGGGCCGACGCCCACGGCAAGCCCGATACCGAGTGGGAACGCTGGTGGCGCACCGACAAGGGCGCCGACGACGTGCGTTACGTGCAGTTCATGGGCAAAGACAACGTGCCGTTCCACACCCTGTCCTTCCCGGCCACCATCCTCGGCTCGGGCGAGCCGTGGAAGCTGGTCGATTACATCAAGTCGTTCAACTACCTCAACTATGACGGCGGCCAGTTCTCGACCAGCCAGGGCCGCGGCGTCTTCATGGACCAGGCGCTGGACATCCTGCCTGCCGACTACTGGCGCTGGTGGCTGCTGAGCCACGCGCCCGAAAGCAGCGACAGCGAATTCACCTGGGAGAACTTCCAGCAATCGGTCAACAAGGACCTGGCGGACGTGTTGGGCAATTTCGTCAGCCGGATCACCAAGTTCTGCCGCTCGAAATTCGGTGAAGAGGTTCCGTCCGGTGGCGAATACGGTGAACGCGAACAGGCGCTGATCGAGGAACTGACCAAGCGCATTCGCGCCTACGAGGCGCACATGGAGGCGATGGAGGTCCGCAAATCGGCGCAGGAACTGCGTGCGATCTGGGTTGCGGGCAACGAATACCTGCAGGCCGCTGCGCCTTGGTCCACCTTCAAAGAAGACCCGGAACAGGCCGCCGCGCAGGTGCGGCTGGGCCTGAACCTGATCCGGCTTTATGCAGTACTCAGCGCGCCGTTCATCCCTGAAACTTCGGCCAGAATGCTGAGCGCGATGAACACGCTCGATACCAGCTGGCCCGAGGACGTGGAGGCCGCGCTGAACGCCCTGCCCGCCGGACACGCATTCACGGTGCCGGACGTTCTGTTCGCCAAGATCACCGACGAACAGCGCGAAGATTGGCAAACACACTTTGCCGGAGTGCGGAGCTGAATACAGCAAGGGGGCCGGCGGCCCCCTTTTTTTCAGCCAACTGACCCGACCGATCCGATGAAATCGTCGGACGAAATTGGTTCGACGGCCGAGACATCCCCGGACAGGGTTCGAGCGTTTAAAATTCAAATACTTGAGAATTTTCAACAATGCCTCCATCCTGACTTGGAGTTTAGTCGACTCGGGCTTCAGGAACGGTCCGGCTCGACCCAAATCCCGGTTTGAATGAGGCACTCGCAATGACCGTTGAAAAGACGCTTACCCACACGACCAGCAATCGAACGCTCTCGCGTCTCGGCCTTTGCGCGACACTGCTGGCATGCCTTGCGTTTACACCGGTCGCATTTGCCCAGGATCAGTCGGATGCACCGCCGCCCAAGGTTTCGATTGCGGCCGCATATACACAGGAAATCACCGAGGAGGCTGTTTTTATCGGGCGGGCCGAAGCCACGGACAACGTGGACATCATCGCACGAGTCAGCGGCTTCCTGGAAAGCCGGAATGTCGAAGAAGGCTCTTTGGTCAACGAGGGTGATCTGCTGTTTACCATTGAGCCCGACCTGTACCAGGCCACGCTGGACGCCCGAAAAGCGGATCTTGATCGGGCCGAAGCCAATCTGGAACTGGCCAAGGTCGACCTGGCCCGCAAGGAAGAACTGTACAGGCGCGACGCAACGCCGGAATCCGAGCGCGACATTGCCCGCGCGAACGAGCTGGTTGCCGAAGCCGAAGTCAAAGCGGCCAACGCAGCCATTCAACAGGCGCAGCTTGACCTGGACTACACGCAGATCCACGCGCCGTTTTCCGGCCGGATCGGTCGGATCAGCACCAGCGTCGGCGACGTGGTCGGCCCCAACACGGAACCGCTGGTCAACCTGATCAGCGAAGCGCCGATCTACGTGAATTTCTCGTTGAATGAAAAGCAGTTCACCTCCGTTCTTCAGACCGTTGGTGAGACCGCCTCCACCCTTGCTGAAAGCAACAAGAGCCCGGTTGTCCGGCTTACGCTGCCCAATGGTACCGAGCTGGAAGAAACCGGCAAGATCGTGTTCGTGGACAACCGGATCGACCCGTTGACCGGCGCGATCACCCTGCGCGCCGAGTTTGCAAACGACAAACGTCTGATCGTGGATGGCGCCTTTCTGAACGTTCACATCGAAGCGCTTGAACCCACGCTTGAAGTGCTGATCCCTCAAGCTGCCCTGCAGCGAGATCAACGCGGAGAGTTTGTGCTGGTCGTCAACGACAAGCAGATGGTCGAACAGCGCTACATCACGACCGGCGACACGGTCGGTTCTGCCGTGATCGTCAAGGAAGGTCTGCGCGAGGGCGAAAGCGTCATCGTGGAAGGGCTGCAAAGGGTGCGCCCGGGTGTTGCCGTTGACGCCGTTGTCGCCTCTGAACAGCCGGGAGAATAACTGATGTTTTCCGCCCTGTTCATCAGCCGGCCCAAGCTGGCACTTGTGATCTCGCTTGTGCTGACAATCATGGGGGCGATCGGCTACATGGTCCTGCCGGTTGCCCAATTCCCGGACATTACCCCGCCGGTGGTCAGCGTCACGACGACGTACACTGGCGCTAACGCCGAAACCGTTGAAAACACGGTTGCCGCGCCGATCGAAGCGCAGGTCAACGGCGTGGATGACATGATCTACATGACGTCCACATCCTCGGACAACGGCTCGTATTCGCTGAACATCACGTTCGAGGTGGGCACCGACCCCGACATCGCATCGGTCAATGTGCAGAACCGTGTGGCGCAGGCCATGTCCTCGCTGCCGACCGAAGTTACCTCGTCGGGGGTGGTGACGCAGAAAGCGTCGACCAACATGCTGTTGCTGGTCACCCTGACCTCGCCCAACGGCACCTATGACAGCGTGTTCCTGTCGAACTACGCGTCGATCAACCTCAAGGATGCGCTGGCACGGGTGCAGGGCGTGGGCAAGGCCGACGTTCTGACCAACCTGGAATACGCGATGCGGATCTGGATGGATCCCGACAAGATGGCCGCCCTTTCCATCACGCCGGGTGACGTGATCTCGGCCATTCGCGAACAGAACATCGAGGTTTCCGCTGGCTCGATCGGCGCCCCGCCGGTGCCTGAAGGCCAGACCTTTCAGTACACGATCAAGACCAAAGGCCGCCTGACATCGGCCAAGGAGTTTGGCGATATCGTCATTCGGACCGGCGACGCCGGCTCGATCGTGCGGGTCCGTGACATTGCGCGCGTCGAACTGGGGGCGGAATATTATGCCGCATCAGGCTATTTTCAGGCCGTTCCGGCGACGGTAATCGGCATCTACCAAGCGCCGGGCGCCAACGCGCTTGCCGTGTCCGACCGCGTCGAAGCCGAACTGGAGCGTCTTTCACGGTCCTTCCCGACCGATGTGGAGTATGCGGTTCCGTTCAATACTACGGACTTCGTCGAACAGTCGCTGAACGACGTGGTGTCGACGCTGATCCTGACCTTCATTCTGGTGATCTCGGTCGTGTTCATCTTCTTGGGCAGTTGGCGGGCGACCATCATTCCGGCCGTGGCGATTCCGGTCTCATTGATCGGGACATTTGCGTTCCTGCTGCTGTTCGGGATGTCGCTGAACACAATCTCGCTTTTTGCACTCGTGCTGGCCATCGGGATCGTGGTTGACGACGCGATTGTGGTCGTCGAGAACGTGGAACGGATCATCGCCGAGGAAGGCCTGCCGCCGGCTGAGGCGACCCGCAAGGCCATGGGGCAGATTACTGGCCCCGTCATTGCGACAACTCTGGTTCTGCTGGCCGTCTTCGTCCCCGTGACCTTCATGCCCGGTATCTCGGGGCGGCTGTATTCACAGTTCGCGGTTACGATCTCGACCGCCGTCGTCATCTCGTCCATCAATGCGCTGACCTTGTCGCCAGCGCTGTGCGGTTTGGTCCTTCAGGCGCGTTCAGGCCCGCCCAAGGGTCTGCTGGCGGTGTTCGAGAAATTCATCGGGACGATGCGCGCAGGTTATGTGTCCATCGTGCGCAAGCTGCTGATCGTCCCCGTGGTCTCGCTCGGGATCATCGCGGGCTTTGCCTTTGGCGGCGTGACTATCATGTCGAACACCTCCAGCGGGTTCCTGCCGCTTGAAGACAACGGCTATCTTTTCGTGGACATCCAATTGCCCGACGCGGCCACACTGGAGAGAACCGAGGCGGTATCCAAACGCGTGGATGACCAGATCCGCGAGATCCCGGGCGTGGCGAATACCGTTCTGATCAACGGTTTCTCACTGCTGAACGGAACCATCACCAACGGTGCGGCAGTGTTCGTCAACCTCGACAACTGGGACGAACGGCAAGACGAGGATCTGACGGCGGACGCCATCCTGCAGAAGGTACTGGCCATCGCCAACGGCGAATCCGCCGCCTCGATCGTCGCATTCAACCCGCCGCCGATCCAAGGTCTTGGCATGTCGGCGGGCGTCGAAATGGAGGTTCAGCAAACCGGAGGCGGCTCGCCGCAGGATCTGGCCTCGGCCGTGGGATCCTTTGTCTACGCGGCCAACCAGCGGCCTGAAATCGGCCAAGCCTACACGACTTTCCGGGCCAACGTCCCGCAGCTGTTCGTGGATCTGGATCGGGAAAAGGCAAAAACTCTGAACGTATCGGTCGCCGAAATCTTCCAGACCATGCAGGCTCAGCTTGGCTCGTACTATGTGAACGACTTCAATCTGTTCGGCCGCGTCTATCGCGTGATGATCCAAGCCGAAGGGTCGTATCGTGACAATGTCGAGGACATCTCGAACCTGTACGTCCGCTCGAACACCGGTGAGATGGTCCCGCTGGGAACGCTCATCGACGTCGAAAACGTGCTTGGCCCGGTTCTGTTGAAACGCCACAACCTGTTCCGTTCCGCGACGGTGACGGCGGTTCCGGCAGAAGGTCTGTCGACCGGTGACGCAATCACCGTGATGACAGAAGAGTCGGCGACCGCCCTGCCCCCGGGATATGCCTTTGAATGGACCGGAACCGCCCAACAACAGCTGGCATCCGGCGGGCTGGTCGTGGTGATCCTGGGGCTGGCGATCCTATTCGGGTATTTGTTCCTGGTCGGACAATACGAAAGCTGGACGATGCCGGTCTCGATCCTGCTGTCGGTGATCGTGGCCCTGTTCGGCGCGGTTGCGGCGGTGGCGATCGTGGGCAGTGACATCAACCTGTACACGCAGATCGGGATGATCATGCTGGTGGGGCTTGCGTCAAAGAACGGTATCCTGATCGTGGAATTCGCGATGGAGCAGCGAGCCAAGGGGCTGTCTGTCAAGGACGCTGCCGCCGAGGCCGCGCATCAGCGTTTCCGGGCTGTCATGATGACCGCGCTGTCCTTCCTGCTGGGCGTTGTGCCCCTGCTGGCAGCCAGCGGTGCTGGTGCCGCCAGCCAGAAGGCGATTGGTGTGGCCGTATTTGGCGGGATGCTCGCCGCGACACTGTTCGGGGTGATCCTGGTGCCGGTCCTCTATGCGGTGATGCAGAGCATGCGAGAGTGGATCAAGGGCACGAACAAGGATCCCGATCCTTCTGAAAAGGCGGCCTGACCGACAGAAAAAAGAAACGCCCCGCGACATCCGCGGGGCGTTTTTCTTTGGTGGGTTACTGAGCGGTTTTCAGTTATTGCCGACGACGCTTCTGCATCCAGGCCTCGATCTGCTCAACCTCCTCGGGTTTCAGGCGCAGTCCCAGTTTGTTTCGACGCCAGATCACATCCTGCGCTGTACGGGCATATTCCTTGTCCATCAGCCATTCGAGCTCACGCTCGGTCAGGGTCGCGCCAAAATCGACGCCCAGATCATCGGCCTGGACCGCGTTCCCGAGGATGATGCGTGCTTCGGTGCCGTACGCATGTACCAGACGGTGCGCCCATTTGTCGGTGAGGAATCCGTAGTTGGCCTTCAATCCGGCAACCAGTGCCTCGACCCCGTCGACCGGGAAATCCCCGCCCGGCAGAGCAACTCCCGCAGTCCAAGGGCCAGAGAGGTCTGGGAAGTGCTCGGCCACCTTCTCCATCGCGCTTTCGGCAAGGCGGCGATAGGTTGTGATCTTGCCACCAAACACGTTGAGGACCGGCGCGCCGCCCTCGGCGTCCACTTTCAATGTGTAGTCCCGCGTAGCTGCCGTGGCGCTTTGGGCGCCATCATCATACAGCGGGCGCACGCCGGAGTAGGTCCAGACAATGTCGTCACGCGAGACCGGCTTCTTGAAGTATTTGGACGCGAAGGCACACAGATAATCCTGCTCGGCCTCGGTGCAGACGGGCGGCTCGGACGGATCGGGGTGGTCCTGATCAGTGGTCCCGATCAGAGTGAAGTCCTGCTCATAGGGAATGGCGAAGATGATGCGCCCGTCCTCACCTTGGAAGAAGTAACACTTGTCATGGTCGTAGAGACGCGGCGTCACAATATGGCTGCCGCGCACCAGCCGCACGCCCTCACGTGAGTTCGAACGGATCTTGGTCCGAATGATGTCTCCAACCCACGGCCCGCCCGCATTGATCAGCATCCGCGCGCGCAGTTCACGGGTTTCACCGCTTTCGCAATCCTGCACGGTGATCTGCCAAACATCTTCGCTGCGTTCGGCCGACAGAACCTTGGTGCCCACCAAGATCCGCGCGCCGCGTGCCTCTGCATCGCGTGCGTTCAAGATCACCAGCCTTGAATCCTCGACCCAGCAATCGGAATACTCATACGCGGTTTCGAACTTGTCCTGCAGCGGCGCACCCTCGGGCGTCGTGCGCAGGTTCAATGAACTTGTTCCCGGCAGGATCTTGCGGCCGCCCAGGTTGTCATACATGAACAGCCCCAAACGGATCAGCCAGGTAGGCCGCCGCCCCTTCATCCACGGCATGACCGTCCCCAACAACCGCGACGTGGGCGTTTCAGAGTCAAACCGCATGTCCGGGTGATACGGCAGAACGAACCGCATCGGCCAACTGATATGCGGCATGGCACGCAAAAGCGTTTCACGTTCGATCAGGGCCTCGCGGACCAGACGGAACTCGAAATACTCCAGATAGCGCAGCCCTCCGTGAAACAGCTTGGTCGAAGCAGACGAAGTGGCCGAGGCCAGATCGTTCATCTCGGCGAGCGTGACGCTCAACCCGCGCCCTGCGGCGTCGCGCGCGATGCCACAGCCATTGATGCCGCCACCGATGATGAAAAGATCGGTGATCTGAGTGTCCGACTGTTCCATGTCTGATGATTCCATTTGCAATAGGGTCGCGCGCATTAACGCGACCGACACTCGTTTAGTCAATTTTGATTTTCGTTTTTATTCGCTTTGTCGCATCTCGTGCAGCTTGATCTTCGTTCGCTTCTTTCTCCTTCGGAACCCAGTCAAGAAAACATCAGGCTTGCGCTAGATGCCCAAAAAGAACAAAAACGAACAGAGCCACACCCGCGGAGCCGAATATGTCCCTGTCCTTTCGCCAATCCGACATCCTGAGCCTTGCCAAGCAAAACGGACGTGTCGCGGTCGAGGATCTGGCCGAGCAGTTCAATGTCACCGTCCAGACCATTCGTCGGGACCTGTCGGAACTGTCCGATGCCGGGATGCTGGACCGCGTTCACGGCGGCGCGGTTCTGAGGTCGGGCGTTTCGAATATCGGTTACGAAGACCGCCGCGGATTGAACGACGAAGCCAAGACACGCATTGCCAAACGGTGTGCCGCCGACATACCCGACGGAGCATCGGTGTTCATGAATATCGGCACCTCGACCGAGGCCGTAGCGCGGCAACTTCTGACCCACAAGAACCTGATGGTCGTGACCAACAATATGAACGTGGCCAACATTCTGGTCGAAAACCCTGAATGCGAGATCGTGGTCGCTGGTGGTGTTCTGCGCCGCTCCGATGGAGGCCTGATCGGAAATCTGACCGTCTCGACCATTCGCCAGTTCAAGTTTGACTACGCGGTCATAGGGTGTTCTGCGTTGGATAGCGAAGGCGATCTGCTGGATTTCGATTTTCAGGAAGTGAACGTCAGCCAGACAATCATCGCGCAGGCGCGGCATACCAGCCTTGTTGCCGACCACTCGAAATTCCAGCGGTCGGCCCCGGCCCGCATCACGTCATTGTCCGAAATCGATACGTTCTATACAGACGCACCCGTCACATCCGAACTGGCTGCGCGCTGCCGCGAATGGCAGACCCAATTGGTGGTGTGCCGCTAGGGTTCGCTCGCACTTAAGGCGAACGGACGATCCCAAAACTTGCCAGATGGCAGCGGGCCTGACAGTATCACCACCATTGCAATCGTTGCACGGGAGGGGAGGACCGAGCCATGATCGCGCTTTTATTTGCGTTACTTACAGCCGTTATGGCGCTGAATTACTTTGGACGGACAAAAGCCGGAAACGTGGTTTTCTTTCTCACGCTGGCGTTGAGCGTCTATT
>NZ_JBXWSK010000021.1:0-47000 GCF_059613385.1 Ruegeria sp. BHSA162 | reverse complement strand
TGAAACGCGCGCTGAAAACGGCGGGCCTGTTCGACCGGGCCTGGATCGTGGAATACGCGCAGATGCCCAACCAGACCGTTCGCAAGCTGAGCGACGCCTGCACCGAGGTCACGCCCTATTTCTCGATCATCATCGTGCACGGACAGGGGCGGCGGCCATGAGCGGCTGGGTCAAGATCGCCGGGCTTGGCCCCGGAAACGAGGCGCTGGTGACCTCCGAGGTGACCGCCGCCTTGGCCGAGGCGACTGATGTGGTGGGCTATATTCCCTACGTCGCGCGGGTGGCCAAACGGCCGGGCCTGACCCTGCACGCCAGCGACAACCGAGTCGAGATCGACCGCTCGCAGCACGCGCTGCGCATGGCGGCCGAGGGCAAGCGGGTGGTCGTGGTCTCGTCGGGCGATCCGGGCGTGTTTGCCATGGCCGCCGCCGTGTTCGAGGCGCTGGAAACCGGCCCGGACACCTGGCGTGAAATCCCTGTCGAGGTTCTGCCCGGCATCACCGCCATGCTGGCCGCGGCAGCCCGGGCGGGCGCGCCGCTGGGCCATGATTTCTGCGCCATCAACCTCAGCGACAACCTCAAGCCATGGGCCGTGATCGAGAAACGCCTGCGGCTGGCCGCGCAGGCCGATTTCGCAATGGCCTTCTACAATCCACGCTCGAAGTCGCGGCCTGAAGGCTTTGTGAAGACACTGGAAATCCTGCGACAGGAATGCGAGCCCGAGCGCCTGATCCTGTTCGCCCGCGCCGTATGTCGCCCAGACGAGGCGATCCACATCGCGACCCTGGCCGAGGCAACGCCCGACATGGCCGACATGCAGACGGTGGTGATCGTCGGCTCGTCGCTGACCCGCGTCATCGACCGGCCCATAGGCCCCATCGTCTATACGCCAAGGTCCACGCCGGAATGAGCCAGCCAGTCCAAAACCCGCGGCACGCTCGTCAACTCGACCCGGCGGGGCAGCCTGGGCCGGTCGATCATCAGCACCGGGATGCCCAGCGCTCGCGCGGCGTCCAGCTTGGCGCGCGCGCCGGTGCCGCCGGCGTTCTTGGACACCACCAGTTCAGTTCGGTGCCGGCGCATCAGCGCCGTGTCTTCTTCAACCGTAAAAGGCCCGCGCGAAACGACCACGTCGCAATCGGCAAAGGGCAGAGAGGCGGGTTCGTCGACCAGCCGCAGAAGATAGTGATGCTGGGGCTGCGCCGCGAAATCCTCGAGATGCATGCGCCCCACCGCAAGGAACACCCGACGCGGCGGCCCGGCCAGCGCGGCAACGGCGCTGGCGATGTCGGGCACGCGCTGCCACCGGTCGCCGGGCGCGGCCGTCCATTCCGCGCGGGTCAACGCGGCCAGCGGCGTCTGCGTCTGCTGGCAGGCGGCGATGGTATTGCGGCTCATCCGCGCGGCAAAGGGATGGGTGGCGTCGATCACATGGGTCACGCCGTTGTCGCGGATGTGACGCGCCAGACCCTCGGCCCCGCCGAAGCCACCTACGCGCGTAGGCAGCGGTTGCGGCCGCGGGTTGTCGACCCGGCCCGCATAGGAATAGGTTGCCGCCACACCCAAATCCGCCACGGCGCGGGCCAATGCGTTGGCCTCGGTCGTGCCGCCAAGGATCAGGAGGTTGGGCATGTCTGAAACTCCGTGGCTGACCATTCTGGGCCTGGGCGAGGATGGACTGGATGGCCTGTCGGCCGCAAGCCGTCAAGAGCTGGAGCGCGCCGAGGTCATCATGGGCCCGCGCCGGCACCTGTCACTAGTTCCCGAAACCGGGGCCGAACGCATCGAATGGCCGGTGCCGTTCGCCGACGGGCTGCCCATCCTGCAGGACCTGAAGAGCCGGCGCACGGTGGTTCTGGCCTCGGGTGATCCGTTCTGGTTTGGCGCCGGGTCGGTGATCGCGCGCAATTTCGCCCATTGGGAGTGGGTGGCACGGCCGGGGCAGTCGACCTTCTCGCTGGCGGCGGCGCGATTGGGCTGGCCTCTGGAAAACGTTGCCACCTTCGGCCTGCACGCTGCCCCCCTGACCCGCCTGCGTCCGCATCTGTCGCGCGGCCTGCGCGCCATCGTCCTGCTGCGCGACGGGGCCGCTGTGGCCGAGCTGGCCCGCTATCTGACCGAGACCGGGTTCGGCGAAACGACCCTGCACGTGATGGAGGCCCTCGGCGGCCCTCGGGAACGCGCGCGCAGCATGTCCCTGACCGAAGCCCTGCTGGGCGCGTTCGAGCATCCGGTCTGCGTTGCGCTCGAGGTTTCGGGCGACGGGCGTGAGCTGCCCTTGGCCTCTGGCAAACCCGACGAGATTTTCGAAACCGATGGGCAGATCACCAAACGGCCGGTGCGCGCGCTGACACTGTCGGCGCTGGCGCCTGCGCGGGGCGAGCATCTGTGGGACATCGGCGGCGGCAGCGGATCGATCGGCATCGAATGGCTGATGTGCGACCCGTCCCTGACGGCCACCACGATCGAGCCGCGCGCAGACCGCGCCGCGCGAATCCGCGCCAATGCCGACGCGCTGGGACAGGATCGGTTGCAGGTCATCCACGGCCGGGCACCCGATGCGCTGGACGGCCTGCCCTTGCCTGACGTGGTGTTCATCGGCGGTGGGCTGAGCGACGCGCTGCTGGGCTGGCTTGCGGCCAACCTGCCCTCGGGCACCCGGCTGGTCGCCAACGCCGTGACGCTGGAAAGCGAAGCGGTGCTGAGCCAATGGCACGCCAAGTTGGGAGGCGACCTGCTGCGGATCGAGCTCGCGCAAGCCGGCGACCTCGGCCCCCGGCGCGGTTGGAAATCGGCCTATCCGGTCGTTCAGTGGAGCGTGACCCTATGATCGTAGCCGGGCTTGGGTTTTCATCCACCGCGACCTGCGCCAGCCTGCGGGCCGCGTTCGACCGCGCCACCGCCGGGCACGCGGTGGACGCGCTGGCCACCGCCGCCGACAAGGCCGGCCACCCGGCGCTGGCCGAATTTGCCGCCGCCTGCGCCCTGCCCCTGCATTTCGCGGACCCGGCCGATCTGGCCGGGCAACGCACGCTCACCTGCTCGCCCCGCAGCCGCGCCACCCATGGCACCGGCAGCGTGGCCGAAGCTTCCGCCCTCGCAGCCGCCGGACCGGGCGCGCGGCTGCTTTCACCCCGACAGATCTCGGACGACCGGCTTGCCACCTGCGCGGTCGCCATCGGAGGACAGACATGACCGTTCATTTCATAGGCGCCGGACCGGGCGCCGCCGACCTTCTGACCCTGCGCGGACGCGACATCATCGCCGCTTGCCCGGTGTGCCTGTATGCCGGGTCGCTGGTGCCCGAGGAGATCCTGGCCCACTGCCCCGAAGGCGCCCGGATCGTGAATACCGCGCCGATGGATCTGGATCAGATCATGGCCGAAATTCAAGCCGCCCATGACGCCGGTCAGGACGTGGCCCGGCTGCATTCGGGCGACCTGTCGGTCTGGTCGGCGATGGGCGAACAGATCCGGTGCCTGAAACAGATGGGCATTCCAGTCAGCGTGACCCCCGGCGTTCCGTCCTTTGCCGCCGCGGCAGCCGCTTTGGGCACCGAACTGACCCTGCCCGGGCTGGCGCAATCGGTGGTGCTGACGCGGACGCCGGGGCGCGCCTCGTCCATGCCCGAGGGCGAAACGCTGGAAAACTTCGCCCGCACCGGCGCCACACTGGCCATCCACCTGTCGATCGGCAATCTGGACAAGGTGGTGGCCGACCTGACCCCCGCCTATAGCGCCGATTGCCCGGTGGCCGTGGTGTACCGCGCCAGCTGGCCGGACGAGCGGATCATCCGCGCCACGCTGGGCACGTTGAAGGACTCGCTGGACGAAAGCATCTCGCGCACCGCGCTGATCCTGGTCGGGCCGGCACTGGCCGGTGAAGGCTTCGACGAAAGCTGTCTGTATTCAAAGACCTATGACCGTCGCTATCGTCCGCAAAGCGCCGACAGCCCGTGGTCGAGCTGGAGTCACGGCGATGACTAACCCGCCCGGACTGCTCATTTCGGCCCCATCCTCGGGGACGGGCAAGACGACCGTGATGCTGGGCCTTCTGCGCGCGCTGGCCGAGGACGGGCTGACGGTGCAGCCTTTCAAGAGCGGTCCCGACTACATCGACCCGGCCTTTCACCGGGCGGCGGCGGGGCGGGCCTCGTTCAACCTTGACAGCTGGGCGATGGGCGCGCCGTTGCTGGGCGCGATTGCGGCGCAGGCCAAAGGTGCCGACATCGTGGTGGCCGAAGGGTCGATGGGCCTGTTCGACGGAGTCACCAAGCCGGGAGAACTGGGCCACGGGTCAAGCGCCGAGACCGCGCTGCGCATGGGCTGGCCGGTGGTTCTGGTGCTGGATGTGGGTGGTCAGGCGCAATCGGCCGCCGCAACGGCGCTGGGGTTCCGGATGTATAACCCCGACCTGCCCTTTGCCGGCGTGATTCTGAACCGCTGCGCCAGCCCGCGCCACGAACGCCTGACCCGTCTGGGGATGGAGCGCGCGGGCTTGCCGGTTCTGGGCGTCCTGCCCCGACGCGGCGACCTGACCCTGCCCGAGCGGCATCTGGGCCTGATCCAGGCGGTCGAGCACCCCGATCTGGAAAGCGCGATTGCCGGCTACGCGGCCTTTCTGCGCGCGCATGTGGATCTGGAGGCGATCAAGAGGGCGGTCTCCTCGGGCCCCGCGGGGCCGTCGTCGGCCGCGCTGCCGCGCCCTCCGGCGCAACGGATCGCACTGGCCCGGGACGCGGCGTTTTCCTTTACCTATCCGCATCTTCTGGAAGGCTGGCGGGCGGCCGGGGCCGAGATTCTGCCGTTCTCTCCGCTGGCGGACGAGGCGCCGGCCCCGGATGCCGATCTGGTCTGGTTGCCCGGCGGGTACCCCGAACTGCACGCCGGAACCCTGGCTGCGGCAGACCGGTTCCTGACCGGCCTGCGCAATCATGCCGAAACGCGGCCCGTGCATGGCGAATGCGGCGGCTACATGGCCCTGGGCGAAGGGCTGATCGACAAGGATGGCACCCGCCACCGGATGGCCGGGCTGCTGGGTCTGGTCACCTCGTACGAGAAGCGCAAGTTCAACCTGGGCTATCGCCGGGCCGAGTTGCTGGCCGACATGCCCGGGTTCTCGGCCGGGACCGCGCTGCGGGGGCACGAGTTCCACTATTCCTCGATCGTCGAGCAGCCCGACGTGCCCTTGGCACGGGTTTTTGACGCCGAAGGCGCCGAAGGTCCGCAGACCGGATCGCGCCGCGGACATGTCACCGGTACGTTCTTCCATCTGATCGCAGAGGCCAGCGCATGAGCGGTTTCGTTTCCTTCATCGGGTCCGGTCCCGGCGACCCGGAATTGTTGACCCTCAAGGCCGTGGACCGGCTGCAAAAGGCCGATGCGGTACTGTTCGACGATCTCAGCAGCGGGCCGATCCTGAGCCATGCGCGCAAGGAGGCCGACCTTGTGGGCGTGGGCAAGCGCGCCGGGCGGCCCTCGCCCAAGCAGGACCATGTCAGCCGCCTGCTGGTCGAGTACGCCCAGACCGGCCAGCGGATCGTGCGGCTGAAATCGGGCGATGGCGGCCTGTTCGGACGGCTAGAGGAGGAACTGGTGGCCCTGCGCGCTGCCGGGGTCGCCTACGAGATCATTCCGGGCATCCCCTCAGCCATTGCCGCGGCTGCCGCGGCAGGCATCCCCCTGACCCGGCGGCTGACCGCGCGGCGCGTGCAGTTCGTCACCGGCCACGATGTCAGCGGGAAGCTTCCCGAGGACTTGAACCTGCCCGCGCTGGCCGACCCGGGTGCGACGACGGTGGTGTTCATGGGCAAGCGCACCTTTCCACTGCTAGCCGGCGCGCTGCACGCGCATGGGCTGCCGCTGGATACCCCCGCGCTGATGGCCGAGTCGGTCTCGACGCCTGAGCAGTCGCTGCACCGGTCCACCGTCGGTGCCTTGGCCGAGCGCCTGGGTTCCGAGATCGGCACCGCGCCAGCGCTGATCCTTTATGGTCCGCTGGCGGAGTTCGACGATGATTGATCTGGTCTTGATCGGGATCGGCACCGGCAACCCGGACCACGTGACCATGCAGGGCGCTCAGGCGATCCGCGCGGCCGATCTGATCCTGATCCCGCGCAAGGGCGCCAACAAGGCCGATCTGGCCGGTGTGCGCGAGGAAATCATCCGCAAGGTCACCGACACACCACCCCAAATCGCCTACTTCGACATCCCCGCGCGCCGGTCGCAGGATGGCTACCTGCGCGGCGTGGATGAATGGCACGACGCAATCGCCCTGCGCTGGCAGGAGGCGATGGACGAACACCCCGAGGCGCGCACCGTCGCCCTGCTGATCTGGGGCGACCCGTCGCTCTATGACAGCTCGCTGCGAATCGCGGCGCGACTGGACCCGCAGCCGAACACCAGGCTGATCCCCGGCATCACGGCGCTGCAGGCGCTGACGGCGGCCCATGCCATGCCAATCAACGAGATCGGCGCGCCTTATCTGGTCACCACCGGCCGGCGCATCCGCGACGAGGGCTGGCCCAGCGACGCCGATACGGTTGCGGTGATGCTGGATGGCGAATGTTCGTTCCAGATGCTGGACATGGCCGATTTTGACATCTGGTGGGGGGCTTACGTGGGTATGCCCGAGCAGATCCTGATCAAAGGTCCGCTGGCCGATGTGGCCGATGAGATCCTGCGCACCCGCACCGAGGCCCGCGCCTGGCACGGGTGGATCATGGATATCTATGTTCTGAAAAAGCGCGGGAATTGACGCGAAAGGTCGCAAATGGCGATTGCGCCACAGCGGCATTCACGTCTAAATGGACGGGTCTGGTCCTGCCGGAGACATCCGGATGCTAAGAGGGAATTTGGTGCGGCCTGCGCGCAGGTCAAATCCGAAGCCGCCCCCGCGACTGTAAGCGGTGAGCCCTGTTCAACCAGCCACTCCCGATCCGTTCGGGGGGAAGGCGAACAGAGGCGCTGACCCGCAAGCCAGGAGACCTGCCAGGCGAACAATGAAACACCGGCCGTCGGGTGCGGCGGCACAGGAGGACAGAAAATGACGACACAAACGCAAACCGCATCAACGGCACGCGCTGGCATTCTTTCGGCAGTGTTCGCGGCAGCCCTAGGCCTGGGGATCATCACCTTGGCTGGTCACGTTCAGGCATCGGCGCTGCATGACGCCGCGCATGACGTGCGCCACGCAACCGGCTTCCCCTGCCACTAAACCAATGTTCAGTCGCATTCTGACCAGCGCGTTGTTCGCTGGTGCTGCAGCCGGGTTGATCGTCGCCCTGCTGCAGTTGGTATTCGTGCAGCCCGTGTTGCTGCATGCTGAACTCTATGAATCCGGAGAGCTGGTGCATTTCGGAGCCGAAGCCGTCTCGGCCCATCCCGAACTGCCGGGCATGTTCTCGGACCTGACCCGCGACGGGCTGAGCGTGGTGTTCACCATGCTGACCTATACCGGCTATGCGCTGGTTCTGGTCGCCCTGATGTCGCTGGCCGATGCGCAAGGCCACCCTGTTGACGGGCGCACGGGCGTGCTGTGGGGCCTGGCCGGTTTCATCGCCTTTCACCTGGCGCCGGGCTTCACCCTGGCCCCCGAGGTTCCGGGTGTTGCCGCAGCCGACGTGTTCGCGCGGCAGATCTGGTGGTGGGCAACCGTCGCGGCTGCTGGTGTGGCCATGTGGCTGATCGCCTTTGGTGGCAACATCGTCAGCTATCTGGTTGCGGCCGTGCTGTTGATGGCCCCGCACCTGATCGGCGCGCCGGAACCCGACGTGTTCACCGGGCCGGTTCCGACCGAGATCGGGGCCCTGTTCGCAGCACGCGCCTTTGGCGTCGGCCTTGTGGCCTGGGTGCTGCTGGGTTCGTTTGCCGGGTATTTCTGGCAAAGCGAGGGCAAGCGCGTCGAAGCCGCGGCCTGAGCCCCGAAATCCCACGACCCGCCGGCGCCCAACCGGCGGGTCATTTGCTTTTCAAGGAAACATGATGACACGCTCGCTTGCTCTTTTTGCGATCGGTCTGGTCTTTGGTGGGGGTGCCGGGTTCGTGCTGGCCGCGGCCAACGGCGTCACCTTCGATGGCCACGACCATTCCGACCCCGCCCAACATGGCGGCCATCACGCCGAGGCCATGGCCCATGACCACAGCGCCGCCATCAACCTTCCCGCCGGACCTGACGCGCCGGGGCTGGAGATCGCCGTCTCCCCCGACCCGATGGCGGGTTGGAACCTGCATGTGATGCCAAAAAACTTCCGCTTCTCGCCGGAGAACGCCTCGCTGGACAACAAGCCCGGCGAAGGCCATGCGCATGTCTATGTAAACGGCGTCAAGCTGGCCCGGCTTTATGGCAACTGGATGCACATTTCGGACCTGCCCAAGGGCGACACTACCATCGAGGTCTCGCTGAACGCCAACAGCCACAGCCCGCTGGCAGTGGATGGGGTGCCGGTCAGCGCCTCGGTCACGGTTCAGGTGGACTGAAACGCGGGGATCCGCGCCCGCAGACACAAGCGAAGCCGCCCGCACGGCCGGGCGTCTTCGATCCAGCCATTCGGGCTGTTCAGAATGGTCCGGCAGGTCGCCGCAATGTCATCGGCATCGGCAACCGGATTGATCCCCGAAAACACGTAGGACGCCAGGCTTTCCCCCTGCATCGCCACCACGGTCGGCTCATTGCAACCGCTGAAACAGGCGTGCTCGGCGATCTCGACCTGCCCGTCCACGCCCGCAGCGCGCAGGGCGTCCGATACGGCCTGACGCTCGGCCGGCAAGTCGCGCTCGCCCGCGCAGCTGCTGCAGATCAAAACACGCATGCCACTCGCCTGCCTTTTCCGTTTCACACTGTCGCTTGTGCGGGTTTCGCACCCCCGGCGCAAGCCCGCCGCCCACGATATTGTGACTGTACGCACCCGGGAATTCGGGAAGACTTGGGCCAACCACGACCTGGAGAGCCCGTGATGAAACGTCTTATGTTTTTCCTCGGCCTGCTGGCGCTGCCCGCGCTTGCTGCCGATATCGAACCGCGGCCGGGTTGGGCCGTCCACCCGACGACCAAGACCCATGACGCGCTGGTGGCCGACACGATCGCAGCGGTCAAGGCAAACGGTCTGATCGTGGTAACGCAGGCCGGGCCCACCAAGGCCGCCGCCGCGCGCGGCATCACCATTCCGGGCAACCGGGTGATCGGCGTCTTCAACAACGACTATGCGGTGCGGGTTCTGGAACAATCGGTGCCCGCGATGATCGAGGCGCCGATCCGCCTGTACGTCACGGAAAACGAGGACGGGACCGCGACGCTGTCCTACAAAACGCCCACTTTGGTCTTTGCCCCCTACAACGGTGGCTCCGACGCCTTGCCCGCGATTGCCGCAGAGTTGGACGCCAAATTCGCCGCCATCGCCCAGATGGCTGTCAAATAGTCACACTGACGTGATGCGGCTTGCACCGGCCCGGAACCTCCGCAATCTGCTGCGCAACGGAACTTACGGAGCTTGTTCGATGCAGGACCTGTCCCCCCGCGCTGCGGACCTTCTGGCGCAACGGCTGTACGAGGCCGGGTGCCGCCACGCATTCGGCATGCCCGGGGGCGAGGTGTTGACCCTGGTCGATGCGCTGGAACAGGCCGGGATCACCTTTCACCTGACCAAGCACGAAAACTCGGCCGGTTTCATGGCCGAGGCGGTGCACCACCGCGACGGCGCGCCGGCGGTTCTGGTGGCGACTCTGGGTCCTGGGGCCATGAACGGCATCAATGTCGTGGCCAACGCGCTGCAGGACCGGGTGCCGATGATCGTGCTGACCGGCTGCGTCGATGCCGACGAGGCGCTGACCTACACCCATCAGGTCATGGATCATGCGCAGGTCTATCGCTCGATCACCAAGGGTACGTTCACCCTGACGGCCAAGGGCGCCGACATCATCGCCGACAAGGCCGTGTCGCTGGCCACGCAGCCACGCCCCGGGCCGGTGCATATCGACGTGCCGATCTCGGTCGCCGATACACGGGTGTCGGTCGCCAAGCGCCGACGGCTGACCCGGGCCGCCCGCGTCGCGCCCGAGGGCACATGCCTGGAGAAGGCCCGCCGCTGGGTGGCCGAGGCCGAGCGTCCGCTGGCGATCATCGGGCTGGACGTTCTGTATGACGACTCGCGCAGCGTGGTGCGGGCGTTTCTGGAACATTTCGGCATCCCGTTCGTCACCACCTACAAGGCCAAGGGCGTGGTGCCCGAGGATCACCCGCTGTGCCTGGGGGGCGCGGGGCTGTCGCCCTTGGCCGACACGCAGCTTGTGCCGCTGGTCGAACAGGCCGACCTGATCCTGTGCCTGGGCTATGACCCCATCGAAATGCGCCCCGGCTGGCGCGAGATCTGGGACCCGGACGAGAAACGCGTGATCGACATCTCGGCCGTGGTGAATGACCACTACATGCATCAGGCGGGGCTGAACCTGGTGGCCGATACCGGCGCCACGCTTGAGGCGATCGCCAAGGGCAACCCCGCCCGCCCGACCTGGCCCCAAGGCCAGCCGGCGCAGGCCAAGGCCGCCTTGGCCGCAGCCTTTCCGACCGATGACGACTGGGGCCCCGCCGCCGTGATCGCCGAGGCCCGCGACACCCTGCCCCCCGAAACACTGGCCACCGCCGACAGCGGCGCGCACCGCATCCTTCTCAGCCAGATGTGGCAATGCTCCGAGGCGCGCGGCCTGATCCAGTCGTCGGCGCTGTGTACGATGGGGTGCGCCGTTCCGATGGCGATCGGCCTGAAACTGGCCGAACCCGACCGCACGGTCATCAGCTTTTCCGGCGATGCCGGATTCCTGATGGTCGCCGGTGAGTTGTCGACCGCCGCGGAAATGGGCGGAAACCCGATCTTTCTGGTTTTTGTCGATGCCAGCCTGGCACTGATCGAGCTGAAACAGCGCCAGCGCCAGATGGGCAATCGGGGCGTCGATTTCGACCGGCATGACTATGCCGCGATGGGCCGGGCGTTCGGCGGCAACGGCCACACCGTGCGCAACCGCGCCGAACTGCGCGCGGCGCTGCAGGCCGCGATGGCCGCCGACACGTTCACCGTAATCGCCGCCGAGATCGACCGCGGAGGCTATGATGGCCGCATCTGACGGGCCGCTGAAGGGCGTCAAGGTTCTGGATCTGTCACGCATTCTGGCCGGGCCGACCTGCACGCAGCTGCTGGGCGATCTGGGAGCCAGCGTGATCAAGGTGGAAAACCCGGCCACCGGGGGCGATGACACCCGCCAATGGGGGCCGCCCTATGTCACCGACGCGGATGGCAACCCGACCGATCTGAGCGCCTATTTCATGGCCGCGAACCGCAACAAGAAATCCGTCGCCATCGACATCGCAACGCCAGAGGGGCAGGCACAGATCCGGCGGCTGGCTTCCCACGCCGACATCCTCATCGAGAATTTCAAACCCGGCGGGCTGGCCAAATACGGGCTGGACCATGAAACCCTCTCGCGGGACTTTCCGGGGCTGATCTACTGTTCGATCTCGGGCTACGGCCAGACCGGCCCGAACGCGGCCAAGCCGGGCTATGACCTGATGGCGCAGGGCTATGGCGGGATCATGTCGCTGACGGGCGAACCGGACGGAGCCCCTATGAAAGTCGGCGTGGGCATCGCCGACGTGATGTGCGGCATGTACGCGACCGTCGGCATTCTGGCGGCGCTGCGCCACCGGGATCAGACCGGCGAAGGCCAGCAGATCGACATCGCGCTGGTCGACAGCCAGATCGCATGGCTGATCAACGAGGGCGTGAACTATCTGACCTCGGGCCAGGTTCCACAGCGGCGCGGGAATGGGCACCCCAACATCGTGCCCTACGATGTCTACGAAACCGCCGATGGACACGTCATTCTGGCCGTGGGAAATGACAGCCAGTTCCGGCGCTTCTGCGGTTTTCTGGAGTTGAGCCACCTGCCCGACGACGCGCGGTTCGCCACCAACCCGGCTCGGCTGGAACACCGCGATGCATTGAACGCCGTTCTGCGGCCCGCGCTGCTGCGGCTGGAGACCAAGGCCGTCATCGACGGCCTGGAGGCGCTGAAAGTGCCGGTCGGCCCGGTTCAGACGCTGGATCAGGTCTTTGCCTCGGACCAAGTGGCGGCGCGGGGGATGCAAGTGGATATGCCAGCCCGGCCCGGCCAGGTGCGTCTGATCGGGAATCCATTGAAGTTGTCCCGCAGCCCGGTGACCTACCGCTCTGCTCCGCCCGAGTTCGGCGCTGACACGCAAGCGGTTCTGAACGCGGAAAACCCCTTCGAGGATTGAAACACTCTGCCTTTTTCGGCGGCAAGTCGCTGAAACATGTCATTGAATCGGCGATTTTTTTCGCTTTTTGCGAACACAAGCTTTCACCAATTCGAGAGCAGGCCCGATACTGTTACGTCCCGTCTGCACACTCTGCTAAGTCCAAGAGTGTGAGTTTTTGCAACCAGATTGGACCCAAGCATGCAGCAAGATGTTTTCGGACAGATGAACACCCTGACCCACCCGGACAGCGCCGAAGCGTGGAATGGTGTTCTGCTTGGCTTCATGGCTCACGCAGCGGTCACACCTCAGCATCTGGGCAAGGTGCTTGAGCTTGAACCGGGCTTTGCGCTTGGACATGCCATCAAGGGGCTGTTCATGGTTCTGTTGGGTCGCAGGGAAATGATGGAGGTCGCCCATCAGGCCGCCGCCGCCGCAAAGAATGCGGCCGCTGAGCAGCCGATTTCGGCCCGCGAGACATTGTATCTTGAGGCCCTGGATCACTGGCTGGCAGGCCAGCCCACCCGCGCCGTGCAAATCTTCGAGGCAATTCTGCGCACTCACCCCGAGGACACGCTGGCCATGAAACTCAGCCACGCGACCCGTTTCGTGTTGGGTGACTCCGCAGGAATGCGACGCTCGATCGAACGGGTTCTGCCAGCCTATGCGCCCGATCACCCCGGTCGTGGATACCTGCTTGGGTGCCATTCGTTTGCGTTGGAAGAAACCGGTGCCTATGAAAAGGCCGAGATCGCAGGGCGGCAGGCTCTGTGGATGGTCTCGGACGATGCGTGGGGCCTACACGCAGTCGCCCACGTGCACGAAATGACGGGCAATGCGCAATCCGGTCTGGACTGGCTGGCCGGGCGCGAGGCTGCCTGGTCCCACTGCAACAACTTCCGGTATCATGTGTGGTGGCACAAAGCGTTGATGCATCTGGATCTGGGTCAGATCGACCAGGTGCTTGATCTGTACGACCACGAGATTCGCCAGGACAAGACAGATGACTATCGCGATATTTCGAATGCGACCTCGCTGTTGTCGCGGCTCGAGCTTGAAGGGGTGGACATTGGCACCCGATGGGAAGAACTGGCCGACCTGAGCGCCGCCCGCACCGAAGACGGCTGTCTGATTTTCGCCGATTTGCATTACCTTCTGGCACTGACTGGTGACAACAGGCCCGACTCGACCGCCAAGTTATTGGCCCGCATTCACAAGGACTCCCAACAGCCCGCAACCGACACGGCACGTCGCATGGCCGACCCGGGCTTGGCCGCCGCCATTGGCCTTGAGGCATTTGGAAAAGGCGATTATCTCCAAGCCTTCGAGCATCTTGCAAATGCGCGAAATTCGATGCAATTGGCCGGCGGCAGTCACGCCCAGAGGGATGTTTTTGAACGCATTACAATCGATTCCGGCCTGCGTGCCGGACGCCTCGATGATGTCGAGCGCATTTTGGACGACCGCAAGGCCAAACGGTCCGGCACCGAAGACAATTACGCCCTCGCGCGCCGCGCTCTAATCAGTTCGGCCCGCGACCAATCCGGTGTGCAAAGCGTACCGGCTGAATAACAAGACGACCACAAAGGACAGAGAAACGAATGGCGACCGCATCGCCCGCTTCTGATTTTGCGCCGGTGGCGGCATCCTCCGCCCCCGCTGCCACAACCCGCGACCCGCGGCTGGATTTCTATCGCGGTATTGCGATGTTCATCATCCTGATCGCGCACATCCCGAACGACCCTTGGGCCAGATGGATCCCGGCCCGTTTCGGATTCTCGGACGCGACTGAAATCTTTGTTTTCTGCTCGGGCATGGCTTCGGCGATCGCCTTTGGCGGCGCGTTCGAACGCAAGGGCTGGTGGATAGGTACCGCCCGGGTCAGCTTCCGCATCTGGCAGGTCTACTGGGCCCATATTTGCCTGTTTTTCTTTGTCGCCATGTCCATGGCGGCACTGGATCTGTCCGGAGCCTTCGACAAAAGCTATGTCTCGGGATTGAACCTGCAGCATTTCTTCAACGACCCGATGCCACAGATGGTGGGGCTGTTCACCCTGACTTATGTGCCGAACTATTTCGACATCCTGCCGATGTACCTGGTCGTTCTGGCAATGATGCCGATGTTCATGGGCCTGTCGCGCCTCAGCATCTGGGCGGTCGGGTTGGTCTCGGTCGCGATCTGGCTGGTGGCGCAGACCGGTATGCTGGCGCTTCCGGCCGAACCGTGGTCGGACCGCCAGTGGTTCTTCAACCCGTTTGGATGGCAGTTGCTGTTTTTCACGGGCTTTGCATTCATGCGGGGCTGGATTCCTGCGCCGCCGGTTTCCAAGACGCTGATCTGGGCCGCGGCATTGTTCCTTGTCCTCTCGGCCCCGTTCGGATCGTGGAAAGTGTTCTTGTGGGTGCAGGCGGCCGCCCCGGATCTTGCCGAGAACATCCGAAAGGTCTGGCCCCTTACAAGCGAGCTGCGCGAAAAAACCGATTTCGGCCTGTTCCGGTACATGCACTTCCTGTCGCTGGCTTACCTGGGTTGGGTGGCTGCAGGGCAACATGGGCATCGCCTGATCGCCACCGGCAACACGATCGGCGCGCAGCTGTGGCGATGGATCCTGAAGCAGATCACCAAAGTGGGCCAGCAGTCCTTGGCGGTTTTTGTATTTTCCATGGCAGCAGCACGACTTATCGGCGTTTTCCTCGACGAATTTGGGCGGGATTTTGCCACCGTTCTGGCCGCAAATCTAATTGGATTTGCATTGATCATCGGCGTGGCTTATCTGGCCGCTTGGTTCAAATCACACCCATGGAAATCGAAGTCATGAAGTTCACGCGTCGTGCATTCCTTGCGTCGACTACGGCGCTGGCCTTCGCCCCGGCCACCTTTGCCACCGGTGGCGAGGTGCCATTCGACCGGGCCGACATCATCGCCCTTGCCCGCGATCTGGCCAGCCGCCCCTACGAGGCGCGCGAAACCGTTCCGCA
Source organism: Ruegeria sp. BHSA162 (assembly GCF_059613385.1). Lineage (NCBI taxonomy): Bacteria > Pseudomonadati > Pseudomonadota > Alphaproteobacteria > Rhodobacterales > Roseobacteraceae > Ruegeria > Ruegeria sp. BHSA162. The sequence goes on along the minus strand of NZ_JBXWSK010000021.1, from coordinate 31,757 downwards.
GGCGTGGCAGGACCTCACTTACGAGCAGTACCGCTCCATCCGTTTCCGGCTGGACCGTGCACTCTGGTACGGGACCGATACGCCGTTCAACGTCGATTTCTTCACCCCCGGCCTCTACTTCCCGCGAACCGTTCAGGTCTCGGCAGTTGAGAACGGGATGATCGCGCCAGTTGCCTTCGACCTCGAGATGTTCGACCGGGCCGAGGATGTCCCCGATCTGCCCGTGGACGAAACGCTGGGTTTTTCGGGTTTCCGGCTGCGCACCGAGATGCATCGCCCTGGCAAGACGGACGAGTTCTGCGTCTTTCAGGGAGCCAGCTATTTCCGTGCCATCGGCCTGCACGAGGTCTATGGTCTGTCGGCCCGTGGTCTTGCACTAAAAACCGGGGATCCCGAGGGCGAAGAATTTCCGGATTTCATCCGATTTTGGCTGGAGCGCCCAAAGCCCGGCCAGCGCAACATGATCGTTCACGCCCTGATGGACAGCCCCAGTGTGACCGGCGCCTACCGGTTCGATATCTCGGCCGGCGCTGACTGCATCATGGAGGTGCAGGCAACCTTGTTTGCTCGGGAAGAACTTCCCCATGTCGGGATCGCTCCGGGGACGTCGATGTTCCTATTCGATCAGACCAATCACAACCGGTTCGACGATTTCCGTCCGGCCGTGCATGACAGCGACGGGCTGATGATCCGAAACGGGGCGGGAGAAGTGATTTGGCGCCCGCTCGCCAATCCCAAGCGATTGCAGGTGTCCTCATTCGTCGACATGAATCCTCGCGGGTTCGGACTGATGCAGCGCAAACGCGCGTTTTCCGACTATGCCGACCTCGAGGCGCAATACCACAAGCGCCCCGGCCTTTGGGTCGAGCCGATGGGCGATTGGGGTAAAGGTACGGTCACTCTGGTCGAAATTCCGGCCGATCAGGAGATCTACGACAACATTGTCGCCTATTGGCGTCCTGCGGAACCGGTCGCTGCCGGTGCTCAGCTCGACTTGTCGTACCGCCTGATCTGGGGCGAGGAACCTCAGCGGACCACCATGCCGCGGGTGATCAACACCGCAATGGGCGAGAACACTTTCGGGGAAGGACGGCTTGCGGTGATCGACTTCGAAGCCAGCGAGTTGTTAGACGATCCGGACGCCCTCAGCGTGTTCGTGCAGTCGCCTCATGCGGAAACCTCGGACGGGGTTCTGCAACGCAACCCGGATACGGGCGGTTTGCGTCTGGCCTTTTCGTTTCAACCCGGCGACCGCGACCACGTAGAATTGCGCGCGCAACTGAGGCTGGGTGACGAGCCCGCCTCGGAAGTCTGGATGTACAGATGGACAGCATAATCCCGGACCTGAAAATCATGCCGCCCGAGGCACCGCTGGCAATGCCGGAGCAGGACTTTGGCGCCGGGTTTCGAGACGCCCAAGCACCTGCGGATGCCCGCCGGTCGTCGGCTGGCCTTTGGCGCGCATTGGCGTTTTCCCCGGCCATGGCCGCCTCGGTTGCTTTGCTGTGGGTCATGGCGGACTGGTTCGACGCCGAAGGGATAAACGTGGTCGAAGCGATCCTGTTGGCATTGATTTCGTTCAATTTCTTCTGGATTTCCTTCACGGTCTGCACCGTCCTGCTGGGAATGGTCTCTCTGGCCCGGCAAGAGCGTCCGGTACGGCAGGGTCGCGCGCAGCCACTGCGGGTTGCTTTGCTGATGCCCGTCTACAACGAAGTGCCGTGGAACGTGTTGGGCAATGCCCGCACGATGCTGGAAGAATTGCGCGCCCGAGGGGGCAAGCATCACTATGCGATGTTCATCCTGTCAGACACCCGCGATCCGGAAATCGCGGCCCAGGAACAGGCCAGCATCGAGGCGTTGCGCACCACGCTCGCCCCGGGGCTTGAGCTGTATTACCGACGCAGAGAACAGAATACGGACCGCAAGGTCGGCAATATTGCTGATTGGGTCAGCCGCTGGGGTGGCGCTTGGGATGCAATGCTGGTTCTGGACGCCGACAGTCTGATGACCGGGCGCGCGATCGCGCGGCTGACCGACGCGCTGGCCCGCGATCCCGGCGCCGGCCTGATCCAAAGCTATCCGCAACTGATCGGTGCCCAGTCCGTCTTTGCCCGGATGCAGCAGTTCGCCAATGGTGTATACGGCATCGCATTTGCAGAGGGCCTGTCCCGTTGGTGTGGCCAGGAAGGCAACTATTGGGGCCACAACGCCATCATCCGCACCAAGGCCTTTGCGACCTGTGCGGGTCTGCCCAAGCTGCGCTCGCTCTCGGGCCAGGAACAACTGATCATGAGCCACGACTTCGTCGAGGCCGGGTTGCTGCGCCGCGCCGGTTGGGGCGTTCGCTTTCTGCCGCGCATCCGAGGCTCGTACGAGGAAACACCGCCGACATTGATCGACCACGCCCTACGCGACCGCCGCTGGTGCCAGGGCAACCTGCAGCATCTGCGTCTGCTCGGCTCGACCGGGTTTCGGGCCGTGTCGCGGTTTCATCTGTTCCACGGCGCCGTCGGATACCTGATGTCACCCTTGTGGTTCGCACTGCTGGTCATGTGGGCGTTGATCGGTCAGGGCAAGGATGCTTCGGTGCTGCACTATTTCAGCCCGGATAATCCGATGTTCCCCCAGTGGCCGGAAATGACCGAAACGCGGCACGTTCTGATCATCCTTGTCATGTACGCGATGCTGCTGGCCCCCAAGATTCTGGGTGCCCTGGCATTGCCCCTCAGCGGTGTTCGCTATGACGATTTCGGCGGCCGGACCCGGTTTCTTGCGTCACTCCTGTTCGAGGTCGTGCTGTCGATCCTGTACGCACCGATACTGATGGTGCAGCAGATGATCGCCGTGTTCCGCACCCTTCTCGGTGTGCAAAAAGGCTGGACCCCGCAGGCACGGGATGGCGGCACCTATGGGCTGCGGACGCTGATCGTGTGTCACGCGCTCGAAACCATCAGCGGCTTCGCGCTGAGCGCGGGTATCCTGGCCGGGTTGGTCTCGGTCTGGTTGGCTCCGATCGCCATCAGCCTGACCTTTGCGGTACCGCTCTCCGCACTCAGCGGCGTATCTGCGGCAGCAGCGCGTCGCATGGTCGGCATGCCCGAGGATTTCCACGAGCCCGCCATCACGCGGGCGGCACGTTCGCATCGCAACGAGTTGAAACGCCTGATCGAGGGCAAAGGAACCATGACCCCGGCGGAATGATCACCCGCCGGGCAACCCTTCGTACCAATCCAGCATCATGTCGGCCCAGCCCCGCGGAACTGTATGACCGCCGGGAAACAGAGCGAACTCCAATGCGCTGCCGTCAGCACAGGCGGTCCACTTGCGGCGCATGAATTGGCCTGTCGTTGAATACCCGTCCGGACGGTTGTCGGCGCATTCGTTGGCCTGCCGCCAGATTTCAAGCCCGGCGAAGATGTCGCCCTGAAGGAACCGACCGCCGCCCAGTGCGCGCCCCTCCAGCGGCACCACGTTGTCGGTCCAGCCATGTGTGTGGAACAGGCGCACGGGCCCCGCACAACTTTCGGGATGCGGGCGCCAGAATCCGCCTGAGACCGGCACATAGGCCGAGAATGCCTCGGGATCGGCGCAGGCCAGATAGTTCGCCATAAAGCCGCCGGCCGAGAATCCTCCCAGCACCACGCGATGGTCATCGATCCCGAACCGTTGGACCGCATCCGCAACAACCTCCTTCAGGAACGCGGCTTCGTCTCGCCCGTCCCACCCCGGATAGAAGTTCCAGCTCTTTCGCCCGTTGCGCTCGGCCCCCTCGGGTGCCATGACCGCATATCCCCGCGCCAGCAAGGGTTCGACCATGCCGCGGTTTTTCATGGTTCCCTGCGCGCTACCGCCATACCCGTGCAGGAACACGACCAACGGCGGGTTGGAGTCTTCCGGCAGCTCGATGCGATAGCTTCCGGTTTTAGTCTCGCAAACACCCTGATCCTGCCCACACGCGGCCAATGCCGGAGTTGCGGCGGTTGCGATCAACACAGCCAACAGATCCCTGAGCCTCATCACGCCCCCTCCGAATACGCCTGCACCGGCAGCCCGGCCCGCACCCAGCCCGGACCTGCGGCTGACCCCAGCATCCCTTCGGGCACGTCAAGAATGTTGCCGTAGCCCGCCTCGGTCAACCTGTTGCCCAGCCGCGCTGACCGCACACCACGGGCGCAGATCAAGGCAATCGGCCGCCCCTTGTCACCGCCAGACAGGCGATCCAACACATCCAGAAAGTCTTCACGGCGCATGTCCAGCGGTTGGGCGCCCTGCCCGATGCCTGAGGCCCGCCATTCGCGCGGGGTCCGAATGTCGAGCAACAGGATTTCCCCTGCAACAGCCTTTTCGTGCGCCTGAGCGACGGTCAACGTACCGCCAGAAAAGTCTTCGGGGATCAGACGGTATTCACGGATCGCAAAACCCGCGAGAACAGCGGCCGCGCCCCCAAGGAACACGCCTCTGCGGCTGAGCCTGGTTGTGATCGCCAATGTGCACCCTCCGGTTTCTCCAAGCCGGTTTTATCACGGGTCCGCCTCCGACGCTGCGCCGAAAAGCCGGGTACGGATCAAGTTCGCGTCATTTTCGCGCAGGCTTTGGCCAAAAATTCGCGGGGAGTAGTGCAAGGTGAAAAACTTGCAATAGCTGGACAGTCAATAAATTATCCTTACAAAATCAACAGCACCCTGACCGCTCAGCCCGGAGTATCGCAGTTGTCCCTATTCCTTATCGCGGCCCTTCCCTTCCTCGGAGCTGTCTTTCCCGCCCTGCTGATCCGCGCCGGGCGCAACGCAGCCGCGTCGGCAGCGGGATTGACCACGTTTCTGGCCTTGATGGGGCTGCTGATTCATATCCCGGACGTCATGAACGGCACGGTGGTCACCGCGCGGTTCGACTGGATTCCAGGGCTGGGGTTGAATGCCAATTTCATGCTGGACGGGCTAGGATTTCTGTTCGCGCTGCTGATCCTTGGCATTGGTCTGCTGATCATCCTGTACGCGCGGTTCTACCTGTCGCGTGAAGACCCAATGGGGCAATTCTATACCTATCTCCTGCTGTTCCAGGGCGCGATGGTCGGTATCGTTCTGTCCGACAACATACTGCTTTTGCTGGTTTTCTGGGAATTGACCTCGCTCAGTTCGTTCTTGCTCATCGGCTATTGGAAACACCTGCCCGAAGGTCGCCAGGGCGCGCGGATGGCGCTGGCGGTCACCGGGTCCGGCGGGCTGGCGATGATCGCGGGGATGCTGATCCTCGGCAATATCGTGGGGTCCTATGACCTGAGCGTGATCCTCCAGAACCGCGAACTGATCCAGTCTTCGCCCTACTACCTGCCGGCGTTGATACTGATCCTGCTGGGATGTTTCACCAAGTCGGCCCAGTTCCCGTTCCATTTCTGGCTGCCGCATGCAATGGCCGCTCCAACGCCGGTTTCGGCCTATCTGCACTCGGCCACGATGGTGAAGGCTGGCCTGTTTCTGATGGCGCGCATGTGGCCGGTTCTGGCCGGGACCGAGGCGTGGTTCTACATCGTCGCCACCACCGGCCTGGTGACCATGCTGATCGGCGCGGTGATCGCGCTGTTCAAGGATGACCTCAAGGCGTTGCTGGCCTTTTCGACGGTGTCGCATCTGGGGCTGGTCACGATGCTGCTGGGCTTTGGCACCAAGATCGCCGTCGTCGCGGCCATCTTCCACATCATCAACCACGCCACCTTCAAGGCCGCCCTGTTCATGACTGCCGGTATCGTGGACCACGAAACCGGCACCCGGAACATCAAGCGCCTGGGCGGGCTGCGCCATTTGATGCCGATCACCTTTTCGATCGGAACAATCGCTGCCTTGTCCATGGCAGGGATTCCACCTTTGAACGGATTCCTGTCGAAGGAAATGATGCTGGAAGAAACCGTGCACACGGTCTGGCGAAACTCGCACTATCTGGTGCCAGCCCTGGCCCTGGTAGCCGCGATCTTCTCTGCCGCATATTCCTTCCGGTTCGTGTCCCACGTCTTCCTGGGCCCTGAACGCGAGGATTACCCTGCGCACCCGCATGACCCGCCGGTGGGGCTGTGGCTGGCTCCGGCATTCCTGGTCGTGCTGGTCGTGCTGATCGGCCTGAACTCGGCCGCCATCGTCGGCCCCTTGGTTGCGGTTGTGTCTTCCGCAGTGATCGGCGGCGAGAAGCTGCCCTATTACTCACTGAAGCTGTGGCACGGGTTCACGCCTGCCTTGTACATGTCGATCGTCGCAACTTTTGGCGGCCTCTTCCTGTTGGCTTTGCACCGCCGCGGCGAGCAGGTCTGGAATATCCTGCCCCGCCCCGAGGCCAAGACCATCTTCGACGCCGTGATAGGCGGATTGACCGCCGCCAGCCGGTGGATCACGGACGAGCTGCACAACGGTGTCATCAGCCGCTATGCGATCATCCTGATCGCCTTTACGGTCGGCCTTGGATACTATGCCTATTCGACCGGCACGATTGGCGTGGAAACGCGGGTTCCGCTGCCGGCTCCAATCATTCCGATCATCGGCTGGCTGTGCCTGATCGTGGCGACGATGGGCATCATGTGGTTCCACCGGAACCGTTTGCTGTCGCTTGTTTTGATCGGTGTCGTCGGCCTGATCGTGTCGATGGCCTTCAACTATCTGTCCGCGCCTGATCTAGCCCTGACGCAGATCTCGGTCGAAGTCGTCACGATGATACTGCTGCTGCTGTCGCTGAATTTCCTGCCGACCGAGACCCCATGGGACAGCAGCGCGGCACGGCGTTGGCGTGATGCCGCCATTTCGGTAGTGGCCGGTATCGGCGCCGGGGGCTTGATCTATGCGCTCATGCTGCGCGATTTCGCCTTCCCGACGATTTCGGAGTTCCACCTGGCCAATTCCTACAAGGGTGGCGGAGGCACCAACGTGGTCAACGTGATCCTGGTGGACTTCCGGGGATTTGATACCTTCGGCGAGATCATCGTGCTGGGGATCGCGGCCTTGATCATCTTTGCCCTGACCGAGGCCGTGCTGGGCACCAGTGTCCGCGCCTACCTGCTGAACCGCAAACCGCACTGGCCCCAGTCAGGTGACTCACACCCGCTGATGATGGTTGTTGCCACACGTGTGATGATGCCGATCGCCCTTATGGTGGGCGCCTACATCTTCTTCCGGGGGCACAACCAGCCCGGAGGCGGGTTCATCGCCGGTCTGGTGGTCGCGATCGCCTTCCTGATGCAATACATGGCCAGCGGCTATACCTGGGCGATCGAGCGGCAGCGGTTCTACTACCATGGCACAATCGGCTGGGGTGTTCTGATCGCTGCGGCCACGGGTTTGGGCGCCTGGTTCAACGAGCGGCCCTTCCTGACCAGCGATTTCGGCTATCTGCATTGGCCGCCGCTGGAAGAGTTCGAATGGGCCACGGCCATGCTGTTCGACACAGGCGTGTTCCTTGCCGTTCTTGGCGCCGTGATGTTGGCGCTGGACAGCCTGTCGCGCTTTGCGTGGCGGCCGGGCATGGCACAGGAATTCCCGATGGACATCAACCCGTTGCGGGATGATCTGGCCGAAGAGCAAGAAAAAGCGAAGGAGCAAGGCTGATGGAAGCACTCGTCGCATCGGCCGTTGGCGTTCTGACCGCCGCAGGGATCTTTCTGATCCTGCGCCGTCGGACCTTTCCGGTCATCCTGGGCCTGTCTCTGCTGACCTATGCGGTCAACGTGTTCCTGTTCGCCACGGGACGGCTGGCCGTGAACGCGCCTGCAGTTCTGAACAAATACGAAGAGGTTCCCTATACTGATCCATTGCCGCAGGCCCTTGTGCTGACGGCGATTGTGATCTCGTTCGGGATGACAGCTGTGATCGTGATGATCGCTCTGGGCGCCTACCTGTCTTCGAAGGATGACCATATAGACATGGCCGCGCAGGACAGCGTGGATGACGCAGGAGAAGACGCATGAACCACTGGATCGTTGCGCCGATCGTCCTGCCCGCGATCCTGGCCCCCTTCATCATCATGGTTCTGCGGTACCATCTGGACCTGCAGCGCATCTTTTCAGTCGCCGGTGTGGTGGGCTTGCTCGGCATCGCGCTGACCATCACTGCGCAGGCGGCGGGCGGCGAGATTCATGTCTACGAACTGGGCGATTGGCCAGCCCCGTTTGGCATTGTTCTGGTCCTTGACCGGTTGTCCGCGATGATGGTGTTGCTGACGGCGTTGCTGGCCTTGCCTGTCGTGCTTTACGCCATCGCGTCCGGGTGGGACGAACGCGGCAACCACTTTCACCCGTTGTTCCAATTCCAGCTGATGGGTGTCTGCGGCGCCTTCCTGACCGGGGACGCTTTCAACCTGTTCGTATTTTTTGAGGTGTTGTTGATCGCCTCCTACGGCCTGATGACCCATGGCGGCGGCGCGGTACGCCTGAAGGCCGGGGTGCAATACGTCACCTACAACCTCTTGGGGTCAACTCTGTTCCTGTTTGCATTAGGCACGATCTATTCGGTTACCGGTACCCTGAACATGGCCGACCTCGCCGTGCGCGTCGCGGAAATTCCGGCCGAAGACACCGCCCTGTTGCGCGTGGGTGCGGTTCTTCTGCTGCTGGTCTTCTGCATCAAGGCCGCTGTCCTGCCGCTGCATTTCTGGCTGCCGGCCAGCTATGCCAACGCGCCGCTGCCAGTTGCCGCGCTGTTTGCGATCATGACCAAGGTGGGGGCCTATTCGATCCTGCGGGTCTATACTTTGGCATTCGGCCCGGATGTTGCCGTCACCAAAGGACTGGTTGGTGACTGGCTACAACCTGCCGCGCTGGTGACCCTTGCCATCGGCTCGATCGGTATTCTGGGCACGCGGCACATCGCGCGCATGGTTGCGTTTTGCGCCATCGCCTCGATGGGAACGCTGCTGGTGGCTATTTCTTTGTTCACCGAGACGGCCACAGCCGCCGCTCTGTACTACGTTTACCATTCAACCTTGGCGACCGCGCTGCTGTTCCTGGTGGCCGATCTGGTGATGGAACGTCGAGGAGGGGCCATTGCGCCCCGCCCCCCGATGCCGCAAAGCGGGCTGATCTCGGCGCTGTTCTTCGTAGGAGCCATAGCGATGGCGGGCATGCCGCCGTTGTCGGGGTTCATCGGCAAGCTTCTGGTGCTGGATGCGTCTTGGTATGCGCCGGATGCCACTGCGGTCTGGGCGGTCGTTCTGATTGGATCCTTTGTCACCATCGTGGGTCTGGCTCGCGCCGGGTCCCTGATCTTCTGGAAAAGCTATGACGCGAGCACCCAGATCGACCCGGAACCCGAAACCGAGGCCACCAACGATGATGGACCGCCGCACCGGCCCGCGCCTGAACCGCAGCCGGGGCTGGCGTTCACCTCGGTGTCCGGAGTGGTTCTGGGCCTCGTCCTGCTGACTCTGTTCGCCGGGCCCTCGCTGGACTACACTCGCAAGACCGCCGCGCAACTGTTCGCGCCGGAACAGTACATCTCGGCCGTATTGGGAAGGGAAGACTGATGAAACTGCTGCGCCGGATATTCCCCCACCCGCATCTGAGCTTCCTGCTGACTCTGGTCTGGGTGCTGTTGGCCAACGCGCCCTCGCTGAACTCGTTGGTGTTTGGATTGCTTCTGGGGATCATCATTCCCTTCATCACCCAACCCTACTGGCCCGACCGGCCCATCCTGCGGAACTGGCCCATGGTCGTTGAGTACATGATCGTGGTTCTGTGGGACATCGTGGTGGCCAACGTGACCGTGGCCCGCATCATCCTGTTCAAACGCGACGCGGACAGACAACCGAACTGGATCTCGATCCCGCTGGAACTGCGCACACCCGAAGCGATCACGGTACTGGCTGGAACCATCACCATGACTCCGGGCACCGTCAGTTGCGACCTCTCGGCCCAAGGGCATTGTCTGCTGGTCCATTGCCTGGACGCTCCGGATCCGGGCGCGGTACGAGACCAGATCAAGCAGCGTTACGAGCGCCGCCTGAAGGAGATTTTCGAATGATCGAATATGCAATCTATTTTGCCTTTGCCTGCTTTGGGGCCGCGATCATGATGTGCCTGTGGCGGATCATCACCGCCGACGGTGTGGGAACGCGAGTGCTCGCCCTTGATACGATGGTGATCAACACCATCGCCCTGATGATCCTGTACGGCCTGCATCTGGGCACCGAGATCTTTTTCGAAGCCGCCATGATCATTGCCATGCTGGGCTTTGTTTCGACCGTGGCCTATGCGCGCTTTATGCTGCGCGGCAACATCATCGAGTGAGGCCGCCATGGAATTCATCTTCGAGCTTCTGATTGCATTTTTCCTGATCGTTTCAGGGATTTTCGGCTTTGTCGGGTCATTCGGCATGATCAAGCTGAAGGATCCGATGTCGCGGCTGCACGCCCCGACCAAAGCCACCACGCTGGGCGTGGGCGGTGTGTTGCTGGCCTCGATCTTTCATTCGATCCTGATCGAACAGCGCCTTTCCATGCATGAACTGCTAATCACGCTGTTCCTGTTTCTGACGGCTCCGATCACGGCTCTGTTCATTGCCAAGTGGCACATTCACCGCCATGAAGCCCCCGAGGATCTGCCGGACGCGGGCGAAGACAAGCTTTGGGCCACCCACGCGGTCGAGCAGGTCGAAGACGTCCCGGATCACAGCGCGAACTGACTTCATGAAAACACCTTCGTTGCCACTTACCTGCGATCTGGTTCTGGTGGGCGGAGGTCATACGCACGCGCTTTACCTTCGGAAATGGGGGATGAACCCCCTGCCCGGCGCGCGGTTGACCGTGATCAATCCTGGCCCGACCGCACCCTATTCCGGGATGTTGCCCGGATATGTCGCGGGGCACTACGCCCGCCGCGACCTGGACATCGATCTGATCCGGCTGGCACGGTTTGCGGGGGCCCGGATCATTCTGGGTGCCGCGATCGGCCTGGACCCGAACCGGCGGCTGGTGAATGTGGCCGATCATCCTGATGTCGCTTTCGATGTTGCCTCGATCAATGTCGGAATAACATCGGACATGCCGTCTTTGCCCGGGTTCACGGAACATGCCATCCCGGCAAAACCTCTTGGTCCCTTTGCCGCAAAATGGGCCCAGTACCTGGAGACAACCGACCCTGCTTCGGTGGCGGTCATCGGCGGCGGTGTCGCGGGCGTCGAACTGGCGATGGCCATGGCTCATGCCCTGCGCGCCAAGGGTCGGCAAGCAACGGTCGCTCTGATCGACAAGGCGCAAATCCTGACCGCGATAAACCCCAAAGCCGCCCAGACCATTCGGCGGGCGATGGAACAGCTTGGCATCGATTGCATCGAACAGGCCGAAATTGCGCAGATCACACCCGAAGGCGTGCAACTGACCGATGGGCGTCACATCACGGCTGATTTCACAACCGGCGCGGCGGGCGCCCGTCCCTATGACTGGATCGGCCAGACCGGACTGGACCTGCACGACGGCTTTATCCGAGTGAACGGGTATTTGCAGTCCAGCGATCCATCGGTCTTCGCAGTCGGCGACTGCGCTCATCTTGATGACACGCCGCGCCCCAAGGCCGGTGTCTTTGCCGTGCGAGAGGCTCCTGTTCTCTTCAACAACCTGCGCGCAGCTCTCGGCGCTGGAACCATGCGCCGGTACAAGCCGCAGAAGGATTACCTGAAGCTGGTCTCGCTGGGGGAACGCTCGGCACTGGCCGAGCGCTTTGGGACGTCATTCAGCGGACCTGTGATGTGGCGGTGGAAAAACCATATCGACCAGAAGTTCATGCGTCGCTTTCGTGAGCTGCCCCAGATGCCAGGCCCCGCGCTTCCCCGTCATCATGCGGATGGCCTGCGCGATGCTCTGGGCGACAAGCCCATGTGCGGCGGTTGCGGCGCCAAGGTAGGTCGCGGCGCCTTGCAGGCCGCGCTATCCGCGGTACAGAGATCCGATCGTCCGGATATCACGCCCCTGTCCGGGGATGATGCCGCAATGCTGACCTTTGGAGGCGTCCGGCAGGTGCTGACGTCAGATCATTTGCGCAGCTTCGTTCCGGACCCTGTTCTGATGACCCGCATCGCGGCCATTCACGCACTGGGGGACATCTGGGCGATGGGTGCGACCCCACAGGCCGCGACGGCCACTCTGATCCTGCCGCGCATGTCCTCCCAGCTGCAACACCGCACCATGGCTGAAATCATGGCAACCGCGACCGAAGTCATGCGCAGCGCCGGCGCTGAGATCGTCGGCGGCCATAGCTCGATGGGCGATGAGCTTACCATCGGTTTCACCATCACGGGTTTGTGCCAGTCTGATCCGATCACCCTTTCGGGTGGGCGGCCCGGTGATGTGTTGATCCTGACCAAACCTATTGGCAGCGGAGTCCTGATGGCCGCAGAAATGGCAGGGCAAGCCAACGGCGAGTGGGTAGTGTCCGCCTATGACCACATGACGCGGCCGCAGGGTGACGCCGCACGCATTCTGGCCCAGGCCCATGCCATGACCGACGTCACCGGATTTGGACTGGCCGGGCATCTCGTTGGACTGTGCGAGGCATCCAACTGTGGCGCAGTCCTGAACCTCGACGCAGTCCCGGTCATGGAGGGCGCGCTCGAGCTCAGCCAGCAAGGGGTCCGGTCCAGCTTGTTCAACGACAATCGCGCCATCGCGCCCGAAGTTCCAATTGGCGGCAAAGCCGATCTGCTGTTCGATCCTCAGACCGCGGGTGGGTTGCTGGCTGCCGTTTCGGCCGACGACGCACAAAATATCTGCGACCATTTGCGTGCCGCTGGTTACCCGGCTGCAGTCATCGGTGTATTGAGCGACACACCCGGCCTGCGCCTTCAGAGCTGAGCCACAATCCCTTCGATTTCCGACGCGAGCTGATCCAGCCCGTCCGTAGTCAATGACGCGGCATGCACGCGCGCGATCACATCAAACCGATGGTTTCTCCGCGACTTTTCGTAAGCCGGGTCATAGTGCTGCTCCATCAAGGCACGCGTCAGAGCTTTCTTGTTGCCCTCGGCAATCTGAGCCATCCACGCATCCACGACATCATGCCCCCGGTGAAACCGCAGCGGCGACAGGCGGTCCTGCAAACGCTCGGCATCGGACAGAATGTCGTCATAGGCAGCGACCAGATAGTCCGTTCGCGCCTCGATATCTGCCGTGACAAGGATTCGCGGCGCTTGGCACAGGTTCTGCCAGACCGCTGGGGGCAGGATCAACGAACCGATTTTTGACGACTCGGCCTCGACCAACACGGGCCGTGCCGGATCAAGGGCGCACATGGCCGAGGCCAAGGCAGATTCGAACGCTTTCTGGCTGGGTTGTCCGCCGGGTTGTTCGCCCAGCAGCGAACCGCGGTGATTGGCCAACGCTTCGAGATCCAGAACCTGCACCCCGCGCGTTTGCAACTGGGCCAGAAGTTCCGTTTTTGCAGTGCCGGTGTAGCCATCCAACGCCACCAGCTTGAACGGCAGCGGATCATCGTAGAGGTACTGCTTCACCAGACGCCGATAGCTGCGGTATCCGCCCTCGATCACCTCGGCTCGCCAGCCGATCTGCTGCAGCATCCAGGTGAAGGATCCTGACCGCTGACCGCCACGCCAGCAATAGACCAAAGGGCGCCAACCGCCCTCGTGGTGGCTGAGTTGCGTCTCGATATGGGTGGCGGCGTTGCGAAACACCAACGCGGCCCCCAGCTTGCGCGCCAGAAACGGGCTCTGCTGAACGTAGATCGTGCCGACACGTGCGCGTTCCTCATTGTCCAGAACCGGGAGGTTGATGGCGCCGGGCAGATGGTCCTCGGCAAACTCTGCCGGGCTGCGCACATCGATGATCGTATCGAACGGATGCGCGTACAGCTGCGACAGGTTTGAGAATTTCAGGGCCATGACAGGGGTTTAGCGCGCAGGATGGCAAAAGAAAAGAAGGCCCCGCTGATGTCATTCATCGGCTTCGGGCGCGATAAGGTCCGGCCCACTGGCCCGGTTGGAGTTTACGGCCGTGCCGACCCTGTGAAACTGCAACACATCCTCGGCGCCGGGTTTCATCAGGCGGGCTGCCCCCTTGCCGACCTCGCCCAGCCACAAGGCCCAATCCGCCTGTTCGATGATCAACGGCATCCGGTGATGAACCGCACGCACATTGTCGTTGGCTGCGGTCGTGACGATCGCGCAGGTCGCCTGCCGCGCCTCACCCTCGCCCCAGTTCTGCCAGATGCCGGCAAAGGCGATGGGCGCACCATTGCTGCGGTGGAAGTACCAAGGCAGCCGCGCACCGTCTTGGGTCTTGGTCCATTCGTAGAAGCCCGTGGCCACGATCAGACAGCGCCGATCGCGGCAGGCTGTGCGAAAGGCCGGTTTCTGGGCCAGGGTTTCGGCGCGGGCGTTGATCAGCAGCGGACCGTCGTTTTGGGCTTTGTACCAATGTGGCAAGAAACCCCATCGCAGCGGGTCCAACTGCCGCCCTCCCTCTCTGGCGCGCACGACATGCACCTGATTTGTCGGGCAGATGTTGTAGTTGGGCACCGCCGGCAACGCGTTTGAAGGCCGCGCAGCAAACAGCTGCGCCATGGCATCGTTGGGAAGAGTTATTGCAAACCGTCCGCACATGGGTAATGAACCAACAACAAAAGTTTCAATCAGGCACAGGGTCTCGCGCAGTCAGATGACAAATCAAGCACCAAATTCCCTCAAGGCCAAGGCGGTGGCGGATCTGGACTCCGGCAAGCTTCCTCAGGCTCTGAAGAAAGCTACCCTCGGCATCAAGAAATTCCCGAAAGACGCGGACTACCACGCGATTGCCGGGTTCGTTCTGACCGAGATGAAGCAGTACAAGAAATCGCTGCCGCATTTCCAGGAAGCCGCCCGCCTGAAACCGGACGACCCGCAATTCGTCGAAAACATCGCGAATGCCCTGATGCAGACCGGCCAGATCGCGCGAGCGTTGGCCTATGCCGAAAAGATGGCCGAAAAGATGCCCGGCAACCGCGAGATCGTCCGGGTGATCGATGAAATCACGCTCAAGGGCAAGAACTGGCGCAGCATCATCGAGAACGCCACCAAGCGACTGATGACCGATCCGGACAACCCCAAGCTGCTGTCCACCCGCAGCAGGGCCTATGGGCGCGTCGGCTTCGTGGATGCGGCCTCGGCCGATATTGCGCGCGCATACGAGCTGGATCCCGACAACATCGAAATCGCCTTCCGCCGAGCAGTGGACCTGCACCAAGCCGGCGACAAGAAGGGCTGTACTGACCTTTTGTGGCGTGTTTTGGACAAGGATCCGTATCACGCATCGGCGTTGTTCCAATTGTCGTCAATGGTAGATGCCGAACAGGCCGAAGCATTGCTGCCCCGGGTCGAGGCCGCGATCGAAAAGCGGAAACACCCCAATTCGACTCTGGAATTCACGCTGGCACAGCTTCAATCAAAGATCGGTGGGTTGGAGGCCGCTCTTGCGCAGTTTGCAGTCGCGAACAGGGTGCAGCACGACGAAAACCCATACGATTTCGAAGAAGAAGAGCGCAAACTACGCCGCATCTGCGGCCTGTTCCCTGACAGCACGTCGGTCCCAAGTTCCGGGATCGAGGAAATGCCCCTGCCGATTTTCGTGATCGGACAGCCTCGGTCGGGCACCACCTTGATGGAAATGATGCTGAGTTCCGCCCCCGACATCGCGGGATGTGGAGAGCTGAACCTCGGGTCCGACCTTTCGGCGCCATACTCGAACGAAAAGAAGGCATTCTCGGACGCAGAAGCCGCGGTGTTCGCCAAGCATTTCCGCGAGTTGATGCCCCCGATCCCCAAGGGCTCGATCGCTTTCGTCGACAAGATGCCGCACAACTACCAGCGGGTTGGTTTTCTTTTGGCAGCGTTCCCCAACGCCAAGATCATCAACATGCTGCGTGACCCACGGGACGTCGGCCTGTCGAAATGGATCCGGCGTTTTCCAGCGGGCGGAATGCGATACGCATCGAACCTGAACTCGATCGCGCACTCGGCCAACATGTATCGCCGCTACATGCAGCATTGGGATGCAATCTTCGGTGATCGCATCCTGACGGTGCCCTACGAAAAGCTGGTTGCCGATCCCGAAACCTACAGCAAGCAGGTTGCAGAATTCTGCGGGATCGAATGGCGCGAAAGCATGATGCACCCGGAAGAAAACAAGAAACAGGTGCGTACCGCCAGTATCGACCAGGTGCGCAACAAAATCTCGACCAAATCGGTTGGCGGCTGGCGTCAGGTTGCGGACTATATCCGGCCCATGTTGGACGGTTTCGACCCCGAGTTGTGGCCCGAATACGAATTCGATTAAGCCGAAACCCAACAAAAAAGGCCGCATCCAAGGATGCGGCCTTTTCTTTCTTTGTGTCAGCAATCACTTCTGCTGTATACGTCCGTCCAGATAGGGCGTGTAGGGCGCATTGGCCGCAAGGTATTCGGCGGTCACATCCGCAAGATCGGGACCGAAGTCGTAGGCATTCTTGTCCTCGCCAGAGAACATCTTGTACCCGTCGCCACCGTTGCGGACATAGTTGTTGGTCACCACCAAATAGGTCTTGGCCGGATCGATCGGCACATACCCATCACCTTCGGCCACCATGACCTCGGTCACGCGGCCTTCGTTGGGAGCAACCGACGGATCCCAGGTGAATTTCAGCCCCGCCACCTGCGGGAAGCGACCCTTGACCTCTTCTACCTGGCTGACGCCGTTTTCCAGCGCATCGATGATACCCTGCCCACTGATCTCGAAGGTCGAGAGCGTGTTCTGGAAGGGCAGAACGGTCAGCACCTCGCCCATGGTCACGTCGCCCGCGTCGATCGAGGCGCGCAAGCCACCCGAGTTGGCGATGGCGATCTGAACGCCCTGATCGGCGACCCGCGCCAGCATGGCATCGGCCACCAGGTTACCCATCTCGCATTCCTGCACGCGGCAGATCGACCGGTCCCCTTCGATCGGAGCCGCGGCATTGGCCACGACCTTGTTGCGGATCTCGTCCAGCGGCGTGGCCAGTTCTGCGATGCGATCCAGGGCAGCCTGATCCTCGGTCACGGTGTTGTCCATGATCAGCGGCTCACCGACCGCCTGAACCACGTTGCCGTCGTCATCGAAGGTCACGTTCAGCTCGCCCAGGAACTTGCCGTAGGCATAGGCCTGAACGATCTGCACCCCGTTCACCACGGTCGGGTACGGCCCGGCGGCCTTGTCCGAAGTGTTCGACAGGTAGGTGTTCGAGTGTCCTCCCACGATCACGTCAACACCCGTGGTTTCCTGCGCGACCCGCTGGTCGACGCCATAGCCCGAGTGGCTGAGCACGATGATCTTGTTGATGCCTTCCGCCGTCAGCTTGTCCACCTCGGCCTGAACCGCCGGAACAGGATCAGAGAACACGACATTCGGCCCGGGTGAAGCCAACTCGTCGGTGTCTTCGGGGGTCAGGCCGATCAGGCCAATCTTCTCTCCACCCACTTCGATCACGGTCGATTTCTTGATCCGGTCAGTCAGAAGTTCTTCGTTCTCGATGTTCGCATTCGACATCAGAATCGGAAATTCGACCGCATCGACGAAACCGGCCAGAACCTCGGGGCCGTCATCGAATTCGTGGTTGCCCACGGTCATCGCATCATAGCCCAGCTTGTTCATGAACTCGGCCGCGACCTTGCCCTTGTAATAGGTATAAAACAACGACCCCTGAAACTGGTCACCGCCGTCCACGAGGATCGAGTTTTCGGCCCGTGCGCGGGCGTCGTTGACCGCGGTCACCAGTCGCGCCGAACCGCCGAAGCACTTGCCCTCGGCATTGTCCTCGGCACCACAGCCGCTGTCATATTTGTTGATCGGCTCGAACCGGGAATGGAAGTCGTTGGTGTGCAGAATGGTCAGCTTGTAGTCGGCCGCCGCCATGCCTGCAGTCAGGCCAAGGGCCGCCACGGATGTCAGGAAACGGGTAATCATTTGAAACTCCCTGTAATTGATTGTCAGGATCGTGCGCCGAGGGCGGCAAAGAGTCAAAGGGGGAAATGCGGCTTGATTCTACCCCGCGCGCGGGGCATCACGGCGCCATGCTGATCTACAAGATATTCCGGGCCGAGGAATGGGCGGCCCTGCAGGCACAGGGCGAAACCCGGGGCGCGCCCATCGATGTGGCGGATGGGTTTGTGCATTTCTCCACCGCAGAACAGGCGGCCGAGACCGCGGCTAAACACTTTGCCGGGGTCGAAAACCTGACCCTCGTGGCCTGCGATGCCCAGAAAATGGGCGATGATCTGAGATGGGAGGTTTCGCGCGGCGGGGCCTTGTTCCCGCATCTCTATCGCAACATGCGCATGGCGGATGTGGTCTGGGCCAAGCCGCTATCGCTGGAAAACGGCGCGCACCGCTTCCCCAAGGAGATGCAATGACCGGCCATATCGACCCCGACCGCGCCGAGTTCGAGGCGTTCAAAGCGCTGGACCGCGATCACCCGATCGAGATGCTGAACCTTGTGCAGTTCCGCGCCAAGGCCGTCTATCCCGCAGGCCACGACCTGGCCGGCGCGGGGCTGAGCGGCGCAGAAGCCTATCGCCGGTATGGTGCCGAAACCACCCCGATCATCGCGCGGCTGGGGGCCTCGATCATCTGGCGCGGCACGTTCCAGACAACGCTGATCGGCCCGAAGTGCGAAGCGTGGGACGAGATGTTCATCGCCCGTTACCCCTCGGCCCATGCGTTTCTGGAGATGGTGACCGACCCGGCCTATCGCGCGGCGGTCATTCACCGGCAGGCGGCGGTGGCCGACTCGCGCCTGATCCGCACCGCCCCTACCCCAACCGGAGCGTCCTTCGGATGAAACTGACCGAGAAACTGGCCCTGGCCGCGCTACATCGCCTGGACCCAGAAACCGCGCACGGCCTGTCGATCAAGGCGCTGAAAACGGGTCTGACCCCGGCGCCCGGTCCCGTCACCTCGACGCGCTTGCGCACGCAACTTGCCGGGCTGGACCTGCCCAACCCGGTGGGGCTGGCCGCCGGGTTCGACAAGAATGGCGAGGTTCTGGGCCCGCTGTCGCGCGCGGGCTTCGGATTCATTGAGGTGGGCGCCGTGACCCCGCGCCCGCAGCCGGGCAACCCCAAGCCGCGACTGTTCCGCCTGACCGAGGACCGCGCCGCCATCAACCGGTTCGGCTTCAACAACGAAGGGATGGAGGCGATGGCCCGGCGTCTGGCGCATCGCCCCAAGGACGCGGTGATCGGCCTGAACCTGGGCGCCAACAAAGACAGCACCGACCGGGCGCGGGATTTTGCACAGGTGCTGGCCCATTGCGGGCAATGGCTGGATTTCGCCACGGTGAATGTCTCGTCGCCCAACACCGAAAAGCTGCGCGACCTGCAGGGGAAAGAAGCGCTGAGCGCCCTGCTGGCAGGTGTGCTGGACACCCGCGACGCCTTGGCGCGGCGGGTCCCGGTGTTTCTGAAAATCGCCCCCGACCTGACGGATGACGAATTGCGGGACATCGCCGACGTCGCCCGTGACACGGGCATCGACGGTGTGATCGCCACCAACACGACCTTGTCGCGCGAAGGGCTGCGCAGCCCGCACAAGGATCAGGCCGGCGGATTGTCAGGCGCGCCCCTGTTCGAAAAATCGACCCGCGTTCTGGCTCGGCTGAGCCAGTTGACCGACGGGCGGATCCCGCTGATCGGCGTGGGTGGTATCGGCACGGCCGAACAGGCCTATGCCAAGATCTGCGCCGGGGCCTCGGCCGTGCAGTTCTATACCGCGATGGTCTATGGGGGCCTGTCGCTGGCGGCCGAGATCGCGCGGGGGCTGGATGCCCTGCTGGCGCGGGACGGGTTCAAGTCGGTGGCCGACGCCGTCGGCAGTAAACGAGAGGATTGGCTGTGATCGAATACTGGCACAACCCACGGTGTTCAAAATCGCGCGCCGGGCTGGCCCTGCTACAGGACCGCGGCGCCGAAGTCACCGTTCGCAAATACCTCGAGGACGCGCCCAGCGCGGATGAGCTGCGCGCGGTGCTGTCCCGGTTGGGCATCCCGGCGATCGAGATGATGCGCAGGGGCGAGGCGCGGTTCAAGGAACTGGGGCTGAGCAAGGATACGCCCGAGGAGGCGTTGGTTCAGGCCATGGCCGAGAACCCGATCCTCATCGAACGCCCCGCCGGGATCACCGCCGACAAGGCCGCCATCGGTCGCCCGCCCGAGAACCTGCTGACCCTGCTCTAGGCCACCTGCGCCTCGAGCCGGAGATAGCGCAGGCCCAGCGTTACCGCGCGGGCGATGTTCAGCACCATCAGCGCGGCCCACAGCCCGTGATTGCCCATGGTCGGCACCAGCAGGAACAGCGCCACAACATAGATCGCCACCGACTGGATCATGGCGGTGCGCATGGCGCGGGTCCAGGTCGCGCCGATGTAGATGCCGTCGAACATCCAGCTGGCAACGCCGATCACCGGGGCCAGTGCCGCCCAGATCAGGTATTCACGCGCCGCGATCCGCACCTCGGGCGCGGTGGCCATCAGGTCGATCAATGCGGGCCCTGCCACAAAAAACGTGGCCCCCAGCACCAGAGCCCCACCGACGCCCCATTGCGACGCCATGACCGAGGCGCGCCGGACCTGGTATCGGTCCTTGGCTCCGACGGCGCTGCCTACCAATGCCTCGGCAGAAAAGGCGAACCCGTCCAACGCAAAGGCGGTGATTTCCAGGAACTGCAGCAGCACCTGGTTGGCGGCCAGCGTCACGTCGCCCAGATCGGCGCCGACGAACAGAAAGGTGGTGAAGGACCCGGTCAGCAGGACCGACCGGATCATGATGTCGCCATTGACCTGCATCATCCGGCGCAGGCGGGCGGGGTCGAAGATCCGCGCCCAATCGCGCCATTGATTACCCCCGAACGCATCGCGGCACAGCCACAGACCCAGCGCCAGACCCGTCCATTCGGCAATTAGCGTGGCCACCGCCACACCTTCAACGCCCCAGCCCAGACCCAGCACGAACCACAAATCCAGCAGGATGTTCAGCCCGTTCATCCAAACCTGCAGGACGAAAACGCCGCGCGTGCGCTCGACCGCAATCAGCCAGCCCGTCACGGCATAAAGCGCAATGGTCGCGGGCGCGCCCCAGATGCGAATCTCGAGGTATTTGCGCGTCAACGCCTCGACCTCGGGGCTGGCGGGCGACAGCGCGAAGGCCCCTGCGAACACCGCCACCTGCGCCACGATAAAGAACAGCCCCGCCGCGCCGCCCAAGAGCAGGCCGCGCATGAGCAGCGCACCGGTTTCGGCCGTGTCTCCCGCGCCTCGGGCCTGCGCCGCCAATCCGGTCGTGCCCATGCGCAGAAAGCCGAACACCCAGTAGATCGTGGCCAGAATGACCGCGCCAATGCCAACCGCGCCGATCGGGGCGGCCTGCCCCATCTGGCCGACCACGCCGGTATCTACCGCGCCCAGAATCGGCACCGTCGCGTTGGACAGCACGATCGGCACCGCGATCTTCAGCACCCGTCTGTGCGTAATGGGTGCCGAGGCGTCCCGCATTTTGCTCAGCTCTTGGCCGAAGGCTCTTGCGGCATCAGGAAATGCCCTGTGGCCTGCGCGAACAGCTTGGCGTGGTTGTCCTGCCAAGCCTCGACGCGCACCGAGGCATACCGCCGACCCGCCCGGCTGATGAAGGCGCGTGCATAGGCATCGCGCGGCAGGCCCGAGCGCAGGTAATCCACCGTGAAATCGATGGTCTTGGGAAAGCGGATACTGTGATCGGAGATGATGTCCTCGGCATCGATCTCACCGCTTTCGATGCGCGGGAACAGGTGCTCCCAGCTGAGCGTGATCACCGCCGTCACCTCGAGAAAGGCCGCCGTGACGCCCCCATGAATCGCCGGCAGGAACGGGTTGCCGATCAGCTTTTCGTCGAAATTCAGAACTCCGGTCAGTTCGTCTCCGCGCCGGTCGAAGCTGATATTGAGGAACCGGATATACGGAACCCCCTCGACCAGCGCCTTGAGGGCCGCGTCGCGGCGCTGTTTCACCACCTGCATCGGTTCGGGACGGGGTCTTGCCATCTCACTTCCCCTCGACTGTGAAGGCGCCCGAGGCGGTGGCCACCGGGCGATCCTGATCGTCGTCCATGGCAGTTGCGCGCACGAAGGCCACATTGCGCGTGATGTGATAGCAGGTCGCGCGGGTGGTGATCGTCTGGCCGGGCGTTGCGGCGCGCATGTAGTCGATGCGCAGATCGATGGTTGCTGTGCCGCCCGGCGCCGCCGGATGGCTCATGACCGCAGCCCCGCAGCAAGTATCCAGGCTGGCCGACACAGCCCCGCCGTGAATCACGCCAGTGCGGGGATCGCCGATCAGATCCTCGTTGTAAGGCATGGTGATCTCGGCCTCACCCTCGCCGATATGGGTCAGCGTCAGGCCCAGGGCCCGCGCATGGGGGATCGCCTCGATGAACTGGCGGGCGAGTACTGTCTTGTCGACCATGAGGTTCAGTCCTGTTGTCCTGCCCCTTTATGATCTGCTCTGCGCGCAAAGGGCAAGCCCGCCTGTTGCGCTTGTCCGCACAACGCCCTAGGTTGCAACCGAGGAGAACAGGAATGTCCGACAAGCGTTTGTCATTCAAAGAGATGTGCGCCGAGTTCGACGTGACTCCGCGCACCCTGCGCTACTACGAGTATATCGAGCTGCTGCAGCCAGACCGGGAAGGACGGTCCCGGTTTTACGGTCCGCGCGAGCGTGCGCGGATGAAGCTGATCATGCGTGGCCGAAAGTTCGGGTTTCCACTTGAGGAAATCCGGCAGTGGTTGTTGATCTACGAAGATCAAGGCAACAAGGCCCAGATGGCTACCTTTATCGAAATGGCCGACCGCCAGATGGAAGAGCTGCGTCAGCAGCGTCAGCAACTGGACGAAGCTATGGACGAGTTGCAGCGCCTTCGCGATCAAACGGCCAACTCCCTGACCTAAATCGGCCAGTTCGAGCCCCCAAATCCATCCTTCATTACACCGGAAATCTGCATTTTTCGGCTGGCGCCCTGCCGCCTGCCCGTCGGCTTCGAACCGCGCCGGTAAAGTGGATTTGGCTGACCCAACGGAAAGAAAATTGCCAACCCGCCGCTTTACGCGACCGGAAGTTACGTCAATTTCTTTGTGACGCAGCGTCTGGATTACGTAAACGTCAATCTCATGTTGTAAAGCGGCCATCGACTGCGCAACTTTCTCATGACGCCAGCGACGAGAGGGTGACCAATGACCGAAGATCTTATGACCATCCGCGAGATGTGCGAGACCTATGACGTCACGCCGCGGACCTTGCGGTTCTACGAAGCCAAAGAGCTTCTGTTTCCGATCCGTGAGGGCCAGAAACGGCTGTTCACCAAACGTGACAGGGCGCGGCTCAAGCTGATCCTGCGCGGCAAACGCTTTGGTTTCAGCCTGGAAGAGATTCGACAGCTTCTGGATCTGTACCATGTCGGCGACCAGCAACTGACCCAGATGACCCGCACCTATGAAATCGCGTGCGAGCGTCTGGCGGACATGGAAGCCCGCCGCGAGGAACTGACTCAGGCCATTGACGATCTGAAAGAGCAGTTGCGCTGGGGCGAGAAGGTCATCGCCTCGATGAAACAGGAAAAGAAGGCGGCCGAGTAACTCCGCGCCGCCTGCCACCCGGACATCTGAATTAAGGGAGCTTCAAATGCCCGTTTACAACGCGCCTACCAAAGACACGCAATTCGTTCTGCATGACGTTCTGAAAATCTCGGCCTCGGATATTCCGGGCTATGATGAGCTGGAGCCCGAGTTCACGGGCGCCGTTCTGGAGGAGGCCGGCAAGGTCGCCGTCAACCTGCTGCACCCGCTGAACGTGGTCGGCGACACCGAAGGCTGCCGGCTGGAAAACGGCGTCGTCTACACCCCGACCGGGTTCAAGGACGCGTTCGAGCAGGTCAAGGAAGGCGGCTGGACCGGTCTGGATATGCCCGAGGAATATGGCGGCCAGAACATGCCTTATGTTCTTGGCACGGCCGTGGGCGAGATGTTCTCGGCCGCAAACCAGGCCTTCACCATGTATCAGGGCCTGACCCACGGCGCGGCCTCGGCCATCCTGGCGCACGGCACCGATGCGCAGAAAGACACATATCTGCCCAAGATGGTCAGCTGTGAATGGACCGGCACCATGAACCTGACCGAGCCGCATTGCGGCACCGATCTGGGCCTGATGCGCACCAAGGCCGAGCCGCAGGGCGATGGCAGCTACAAGATCACCGGCCAAAAGATCTTTATCTCGTCCGGCGATCACGACATGGCCGACAACATCATCCACCTGGTGCTGGCCAAGATCCCCGGCGGCCCCGAGGGCATCAAGGGAGTGTCGCTGTTCATCGTGCCCAAGTTCCTGGTGAACGAAGACGGCAGCCTGGGCGAGCGCAATGGTGTTTCGGTCGGCAAGATCGAAGAAAAGATGGGCATCCACGGCAACTCGACCTGCGTAATGAACTATGACGGCGCAACCGGTTACCTGCTGGGTCAGGAACACAAGGGCATGCGCGCCATGTTCACCATGATGAACGAAGCGCGTCTGGGTGTCGGCATGCAAGGTCTGGCTCAAGCCGAGGCCGCCTATCAGAACGCGCTGGAATACGCCAAGGACCGTCTGCAAGGCCGCGACGTGACCGGCGTCAAGAATCCCGACGGCCCGGCCGATCCGCTGATCGTACATCCCGACATCCGCCGCAGCCTGATGGACCAGAAAAGCTTTGTGGAAGGCGCGCGGGCCTTCATCCTGTGGGGCGCGACCCTGATCGACAAGGCGCACCGCGCAGGCGACAAGGACGCCGACGGGCTGATCTCGCTGATGACCCCGGTCATCAAGGGCTTCCTGACCGACGAAGGTTACGACATGACCGTTCAGGCCCAGCAGGTCTATGGCGGCCATGGCTACATCGAGGAATGGGGCATGTCGCAATACACCCGCGACGCCCGCATCGCCATGATCTACGAAGGCGCCAACGGCGTTCAGGCGCTGGATCTCGTCGGCCGCAAGCTGGCGCAGGACGGCGGCAAGCATGTCATGGCCTTCTTCGACATGGTCAAAACCTTCTGCAAGGAAAACAGCGGCAAGGACGAAGCCTATGACAAGGCGTTCATCGAACCGCTGAAGGCCGCCTCGAAGGACCTGCAGGCCGCCGGCATGTATTTCATGCAGAACGGCATGACCAACCCGAACAACGCTCTGTCGGGCTCGTATGACTTCATGCACATGTTCGGTCATGTCTGCCTGGGCCTGATGTGGGCGCAGATGGCCAAGGCCGCACAGGAAGCGCTGGATGCCGGCGCGTCCGACAAGGACTTCTACGAGACCAAGATCGCCACCGGCCGCTACTACATGGCGCGCCGTCTGCCGGCCACGGGCATGCACCTGGCACGGATCCAGACCGGCGCCGACACGGTGATGGCACTGGACGCGGCGAACTTCTGATCCCAGTCTGGTTCCGGGCGACCCCGCCCGGAACCAGCGCTCATGGAGGAGATGACATGCCCAAACGCTTTCGCCTGACCCGCCGCTTTCCTGTCGCCATGACCGAGGAAGGTTATCGAAAACTCAAGGGGTTTGCCCGCGAGGCCGGGCTGGACGAAGGAGAGGCGCTGTCATTCCTGTTCGAGAACTTCAACAGCGTGATCGACGAGGAGAACCTGACCCACCGGCTGCGCATCTTCAATTCCGAGCTTGAGGCGCGCAAACGCTAGACGACCCCAATGCCTGGCCCAGGCCCGGCGTGTTTTTAGCAAGACAAGTCCGAACGCGGCTGCGGCCCGCGAGACAGGTCTTTCTTGAAACACGTGCGTGACGAAACCGTACAAACCGCCTTGGGAGGGGTGAGTGCATGAAGATAAAACTGCATTGCTTCGGAGAAAGCGGAAACTCATACAAGGCTGCCTTGGCACTTGAGATGTCGGGGCTGGAATGGGAGCCGGTCTTTGTCGATTTCTTCAACGGCCAGACCCGAACCCCCGAATACCGCGCCGAAGTCAACGAAATGGGCGAAGCGCCGGTGTTGATCGACGGAGATTTCCGGACCAGCCAATCGGGCGCGATTCAGGCCTATGCCACCGAGAAGTCCGGGAAATTCGGCGGAAAGACGCGGGAAGAGACCTATGACATCCTGCGCTGGGTGCTGTGGGACAACCACAAGTTCAGCTCGATGGCTGGCATGACCCGGTTCCTTATCAACTTTCTGCCTGAACAGCACCGCAACCCGGATGTGATCGCCTTCAACCAAGGCCGCCTGAAAGCCGCCTATCAGGTGCTGAACGCGCATCTTGAGGGCCGCGACTGGATCGTCGGCGACAGCGTGACCAACGCCGATCTCAGCTGCTGCGGCTACCTCTATTACCCCGAACCCTTCGGCTTTGACCGCGCCGAATGGCCCCATATCGACGCCTGGCTGACCCGCCTGTCCGAGCAGCCAGGATGGAAACACCCCTATGACCTGATGCCCGGCAATCCGTCGGATCGAGCTTGAGGAGAGAAGTATGACCGAAGCTTACATTTATGATGCCCTGCGCACCCCGCGCGGCAAGGGCCGCAAGGACGGCAGCCTGCACGAGGTGACCTCGGTGCGCCTGTCGGCGGTGGCCCTGAACGCCATCAAGGAACGCAACAACCTGGAGGGCCACGCCGTCGAGGACGTGATCTGGGGCAACGTGACCCAGGTGATGGAACAGGGCGGCTGCCTGGCGCGCTCGGCGGTTCTGGCCTCGGACCTTGATGAATCGATCCCCGGCCTGGCCATCAACCGGTTCTGCGCCTCCGGGATGGAGGCCGTGAATCTGGCCGCCAACCAGGTCAAGGGCGGCGCGGGCGAGGCCTATATCGCAGGTGGCGTCGAGATGATGGGCCGCGTGCCCATGGGCAGCGACGGCGCCGCCATCGCCGTCGATCCGTCGCTGGCGATGGAGACCTATTTCGTCCCGCAGGGCATCTCGGCCGACATCATCGCCACCGAATACGGTTTCAGCCGTGACGATGCCGACGCGCTGGCCGTCGAGTCTCAGAAACGCGCGGCCAAGGCGTGGGAAGAGAACCGCTTTGCCAAGTCGGTGATCACCGTCAAGGACCGCAACGGCCTGACCATTCTGGACCGCGACGAATACATGCGCCCCGGCACCGACATGCAGAGCCTCGGCGCGCTGAACCCGTCCTTCCAGATGATGGGCGAGCAGATGCCCGGTTTCGACAAGGTGGCGATGCTGAAATACCCGCACCTGGAAAAGATCAACCACATCCACCACGCCGGCAACTCGTCGGGCATTGTGGATGGCGCGGCGGCCGTTCTGATCGGCAACAAGGAATTCGGCGAGAAATACGGCCTGAAGCCGCGCGCCCGCATCAAGGCCACCGCCAAGATCGGCACCGACCCGACCATCATGCTGACCGGCCCGGTTCCGGTGACCGAAAAGATCCTGGCCGAAACCGGCATGAAGATCAGTGATCTGGACCTGTTCGAGGTCAACGAGGCCTTCGCCTCGGTCGTGCTGCGGTTCCAGCAGGCGTTTGACGTCGATCCGGCGCTGGTCAACGTCAATGGCGGTTCGATCGCCATGGGCCACCCGCTGGGCGCCACCGGCGCGATCATCATCGGCACCCTGTTGGACGAGCTGGAGCGCCAGGACAAGGAAACCGGTCTGGCCACCTTGTGCATCGCATCCGGCATGGGCGCGGCAACCATCATCGAACGTGTGTAACGGCGGGGTTCAGGAGAAGAAAAATGGCTGATTTTACACTGACCAAAGACGCCGACGGCGTTGGCATCATCACCTGGGACGTCCCCGGCAAGACCATGAACGTGATGTCGTTCGACGGCCTGTCCGAACTGAACGACTGCATCGATCAGGCCCTGGCCGATGACGAGATCAAAGGCATCGTGATCACCAGCGGCAAGGAAGGATCCTTTGCCGGCGGCATGGACCTGAATCTGCTGGCGGTGATGAAGGAACAGGCGGGCGACGACCCGGCCAAGGGCCTGTTCGAAGGCACGATGAAGATGCACGCCCTGCTGCGCAAGATCGAGCTGGCCGGCATGGACCCCAAGACCAAGAAAGGTGGCAAACCGATCGCGGCCGCCCTGCCCGGCACCGCCGCCGGCATCGGCATGGAGCTGCCGCTGGCGACCCATCGCATCTTTGCCGCCGAAAACCCCAAGGCCAAATACGGCCTGCCGGAAATCATGGTCGGCATCTTCCCCGGCGCGGGCGGCACCACGCGTATGGTCCGCAAGGTGGGCGCCATCGCGGCGGCTCCGCTGCTGCTGGAAGGCAAGATGCTGGACGTGAAAAAGGCCAAGGGCGCAGGCTACATCGACGAGATCGCAGCCGATCCGCTGGCAGCGGCCAAGGAATGGGTGCTGAACGCCAAGGATGCCGATCTGGTCAAGCCGTGGGACGCCAAGGGCTACAAGATGCCCGGCGGCGCGCCCTATCACCCGGCGGGCTTCATGAACTTCGTGGGTGCCTCGGCCATGGTGAACGGCAAGACCCAGGGCGCCTTCCCGGCGGCCAAGGCCCTTCTTAGCGCGGTCTATGAGGGCGCACTGGTCGATTTCGACACCGCGCTGAAGATCGAGGCGCGCTGGTTCACCTCGGTGCTGATGAACCCGTCCTCGGGCGCGATGATCCGTTCGCTGTTCCTGAACAAGGAAGCGCTGGAAAAAGGCGCCGTTCGTCCGCAAGGCATTCCGGATCAGTCGGTCAAGAAAATCGGCGTTCTGGGTGCGGGCATGATGGGCGCGGGCATCTCGTTGGTCTCGGCGCAGGCCGGGATGGAGGTCGTGCTGATCGACCGCGATCAGGCCGCCGCGGACAAGGGCAAGGCCTATACCGAAGCCTATCTGGACAAGGGCATGAAGCGTGGCAAGGTCACGGCCGAGAAGAAAGAGGCCATGCTGGCCCGCATCACTGCCACGCCGGACCTCGAAAAGCTGGCGGGCTGCGATCTGATCATCGAAGCCGTGTTCGAGGATCCCAAGGTCAAGGCCGAGATGACCCAGAAGGTCGAGGCGATCATCCCCGAGGACTGCATCTTTGCCTCGAACACCTCGACCCTGCCTATCACCGAACTGGCCAAGGCCAGCAAGCGGCCCGATCAGTTCATCGGCATCCACTTCTTCTCGCCGGTCGAGAAGATGTTCCTGGTCGAGATCATCAAGGGCAAGGAAACCGGTGACCGGGCCGTGGCCAAGGCGCTGGACTATGTCCGCCAGATCCGCAAGACGCCGATCGTGGTCAATGACGCGCGGTTCTTCTACTGCAACCGCTGCATCATCCCCTACATCAACGAAGGGGCGCGGATGATCACCGAAGGCGTCAGCCCGGTTCTGGTCGACAACGCCGCCCGTCAACTGGGCTTCCCGGTGGGTCCGGTTCAGCTAACCGACGAAACTTCGATCGACCTGGGCGCCAAGATTGCCCGGGCGACCAAGGCGGCAATGGGCGACGCCTACCCGGAAAGCCCGGCGGACGATCTGATCTTCTGGATGGAAGAACAGGGTCGCCTGGGCCGCAAGTCCAAGGCCGGGTTCTTCGATTATGACGAAAACGGCAAGCGCATCGGCTACTGGAAAGGTCTGCAGGACAAGTATCCGCTGGCCGAGCAGCAGCCCGACTTGATCGAGGTGCAGGAGCGCCTGATGTTCGCACAGGTTCTTGAAGCCGTGCGCGCGCTCGAAGAAGGTGTTCTGGAAGACATCCGCGAAGGCGATGTCGGCGCCATCCTGGCCTGGGGCTTTGCGCCGTGGTCAGGTGGTCCGTTCAGCTGGCTTGATATCATCGGTGCGCCCTACGCGGCCGAGCGTTGTGACCAGCTGTCGGAGAAATACGGTGACCGCTTCGCCTGCCCGCCGCTGCTGCGCGAGATGGCCGAAAAAGGTCAGACCTTCTACGGCCGCTTCGACCCCGAAGCCAAGGCTGCCTGAACAAGTGATGCTGGCGCATGATCCCATGCGCCAGCATCTTTCTTAGAGTGTTTGGTCAGGTCTGCCATTCAGGCCGCAGAAACAAGGCCGGCACGTTGGGCCGCCCCGGACGTCCCGGACGCCGCACCCCCGATGGGGGACGTATCGGAAAGATCGGTTCCTGCGGGATGGGTGCAGGCAGTGCACCCAACGGGTTTGCAAGGGCCGACAGTTCGCCGGCTTCTGCGATAGATGTGACGAGGCTCCGCGCCTCGGATTCTTCCAGCACCGCGTAGGATCGTCGGGACGGGCCAGACAGCGAACGGATGCGGCACGAGGAACAGAAGGCTTGAAAGCCACCCTCGATGAAGACCACTTCGTCCTGCTCAAAAAACAGCGA
The DNA here is from genome assembly GCF_059613385.1 of Ruegeria sp. BHSA162. Classification (NCBI taxonomy): domain Bacteria; kingdom Pseudomonadati; phylum Pseudomonadota; class Alphaproteobacteria; order Rhodobacterales; family Roseobacteraceae; genus Ruegeria; species Ruegeria sp. BHSA162. Next base: position 1,436 of record NZ_JBXWSK010000021.1, on the reverse strand, counting down.
TGTGACCTGGAATTCCTCTGCCGGTGTCCGAGAGGAAAAGCTGAAGTGCCCGCTCAGCAGACGCGCCGGAATGATCGCCAGCCCCTCGTCTATGTTGAAATCAGAAGACAAGGCTACGGCCATTCCCTGCTCGGGCATCAGCCAGACCGCACGACCGTTATATGCCGCGCGGGACGGCACGCGCACTGGCAAAAAGTCAGGTCGAACCTCGCCAGCCGGTACGGCTATTCTGTCGTGGGACACGCGTTTCACTTCCTGAAACCCGTTGTCCATCGTTCTGACCAGATCGCCGGCAACCAATGCCTCGGCCAGTTTCCAGCCACTGGTGGTGGCAACCTTCGTCCCGTGCAGCAATCCGCCACGCCTGACCGAAACGGCGTCACCCGGTACGGTCTGGATATTATTTTCGGAAAACCCCGAAACACTCACTACTTCCAACACGTGCCGACCCCCTTTTGGCACTTTCAAACTATCCCATTGTGCTAGCACGAAGTTTTCGGGAGTGACTTAGTTTTGCCATATTTAGGGCCACTTTGGGCCTTTTTCGCCCCATTAGTCGCGTTTTTTTATAAACAAAAGCCTGTATTTGTCAGCGTTTCGCGCAATTCGGGAAATAATCGACCAGCCTTATTCGAACCGATATTCGAATCTCTCTATGTCTTCGCGACAGGCGTCAAACACAGCCTTTTTTGCCTGGACCGAGTAGTAGTTGGCGTATTCCGCCCCCCGGGCTGACCGGTTTTCATGCGGAAGGTCCAGACGAAACCCCAGATGATCGAACAGTGGGGCCGCATCCCGCTGAAAGCTTTCGATCCGAATGTATGCGCGACAAAGATCGGTTCCGGTGGCGTCTCTGACATAGGATGGGAACGGGTTTTCCCGAAAGGACTGCTGGATTTTAGGGTGCAGAACAAAGGCCTCAAAATCCAGCCGCCCGGCCAGATGAACCGCTGGGTGATCAAAGGACTGATCCCTCAGCCAGTAGTAATAGCTGACCATCCGGTCCCACGGGTTGCGGATCAGCGTGAACACGAACATCTCTTGCATCTGCTGGTCGGGCAAAAGCCCCCGCAAATCGGTCAGACGGGAGTGTTTCCACAGCCTTCCCGCCGTCTTCAGTGACCTGTTGCGTTTGTTTCTGCGCTGCGCCTTGGGGGTGTCGCCCACCAGGATATCGTCCTTCATGGCCCGCTGCTCGAGCGCCAGCGCCAGCGATGTTCCCCCGGTCTTGGGAATATGTATGAAGATGTAGGTCCGCCCTGTTGATAGAATCATTGCGCCGGTTCCCGTTGGGGAACCACGCTCGCCCGCCACGCCAGCACTGCGCCGGCCGCGGCGATCAGGGCGATGCCCGCAATCTGCAGCGGTCCGATCCCCTGCCCCATCACCACCCAGGCAAAAACCGGCCCGAAGATCATGACCGAATACTCGAACAC
>NZ_JBXWSK010000020.1:0-49010 GCF_059613385.1 Ruegeria sp. BHSA162 | reverse complement strand
GTGCCACGTTCGAGCTGATCTGCCTGACGGGCTGGGCGCCGGATGCCAGCCAGCCCAAGCCGTTGCGCCCTGGCTCGGCCCAGATGAGACTGGCCGACGCCCTTGGCACGAAAGAAGGCAAACTGTCCGATTGACCCGCTGACCGAACCGATTATTTCAGCCTCTAAACCAGAATTCAGGAAGCTCACCATGTTCGATGCCACCCGCCCGGAACACGCTCCGGCAGACCACCCAAAAGTGAAGATGGGCCGCGTCGGCGTTCTTCTGGCCAATCTCGGCACCCCGGACGACTACAGCTATTGGCCGATGCGCCGCTATCTGAACGAGTTCCTGTCCGACCGGCGGGTGATCGACTATCCGGCCTGGAAATGGCAGCCGATCCTGCAGGCCATCATCCTGACCAAACGTCCCTTCAGCTCAGGCGCTGCGTACAAGTCGATCTGGAACCACGACAAGGGCGAAAGCCCGCTGATGACCATCACCAAGGACCAGACCGGCAAGATGCGTGCGGCGATGCAGGACCGGTATGGCGACAAGGTCATGGTGGATTTCTGCATGCGTTACGGAAACCCCTCGACCAAGTCGAAGGTCCGCCAGATGGTGGCCGAGGGCTGCGACCGCATCCTGTTCTTCCCGCTCTATCCGCAATATGCGGGCGCCACGACGGCCACCGCGAACGACCAGTTCTTTCGCGCACTGATGGACGAGGCCTGGCAGCCCGCCAGCCGCACGGTGCCCGCCTATTTCGACGAGCCGGCCTATATCGACGCCCTCGCGCAGTCGGTCGAGACGGCCTATGCCGCGATGGAGACCAAGCCGGACGTTCTGGTGTGTTCCTATCACGGCATGCCGGAGCGGTACCTCATGCAGGGCGACCCGTACCACTGCCAGTGCGCCAAGACGTCACGCCTGCTGAAAGAACGGCTGGGCTGGGCGGATGATCAACTGGTGACCACCTTCCAGTCACGATTCGGACCCGAGGAATGGCTGAAGCCCTACACCGTCGACCACGTCGCGGAACTGGCTCGGCAGGGCAAAAAGAATATCGCCGTCATCGCCCCGGCATTTTCGTCGGACTGCATTGAAACGCTGGAAGAGATCAACGAAGAGATCCGCGAAAGCTTTGAGCACGCCGGCGGCGAAAGCTTTACCTACATTCCCTGCCTCAACGACGAGGACGCGCATATCGCGGCCTTGGGCAAGGTTGTCGAGGACAACCTCAAAGGCTGGCTGGACTGAACCGGCCCGAAAACAAGCACGAAAAAAGGCGGTGGAAATCCACCGCCTTTCTTTTTTTTCGTAGTCCGTTGGACTTAGCCTGCGGCAACAGCTGCGGCAACAACGACCAGCAGGATCAGCGGCAGGATGATGCCCTGCGACGAGCCCTGGGTTTCTTCGACGACAACAGGTGCCTCAACAACCGGCTCTTCCAGGTTGCCAGCATATGCGGTCGAAGCAGCAGCGGTCAGTGCAGCAGCGAGTACAAGTTTCTTCATATTAACCTCCAGAGTTTGCGCGATCCCAATTGCGGAACCACACACCTAAGACTTACCTCGTGGTTTTTTCTAATCAGCAAAGCAGAACGAATGCAATTGCAACTTGCAGTGCAAGCGGGTTGGCGCGCGAAAATGTCGTCAAATTAGCAACACTTGCGTCCCGACCTTCGCCATGGCGTACAGCTCTGCGATGTTCTCATTGAACAACCCGATGCACCCGTTCGACGACCGGCGGCCGATTTTCCGCGTATCGTGGGTTCCGTGGATCCGGTAATACTTCCAGCTGAGATACAACGCGTGCGTTCCCAGCGGGTTATCGGGCCCCGGAGGGATGTAATCCGGCCATTCCGGGTTTCTTTTCTTCATCGACGGCGTCGGCGACCAGCTGGGCCCTTCGACCTTGCGGATGACACTTGTGCGACCGCGGCGGGTCAGTTCTTCGGTCAGCGGAACCGACGACGGGTACAGCTTGTAGACGGTTTGGTCTTCCGACCAGTAGTGCAAAGCGCGGGAAACGGTGTCGACCAGAATCGCCCCGTTCCGGGTGTTCGAGAAGTAGGGCTGCCACTGCTGCGCCTTGAACCCCGACACGTTGCGGCGAACGGCCGGTTCAGGCTCGGGTGCAGGGCGCAGTGGGTCGCCCGGGATGTATTGGGCGATCGCCGGGCTGGCGAGCAAAGACGATGCGCCTGCGAGGAATCCGCGGCGGGACGAAGAGAAAACGCGTTTCTTGACCATGGTGACAGGTCCTCTGCGAAAGATGTGCAAGAATCCGCTCTATGTTATTGCCAGAATGCTTCAGTCGCAAATCAAACCGGCAGAATCATGCGGGTTCGTGCATTTGAGCCTTTGCTCATGGGCCGCTGGCAGGGTATTGCCAATTGGAAACAAGCAAACCGGACTCATCATGACGCGCATATTTTCCCTGCTCTTGATTTGCCTTGTCGCGCTGGCGGCATGTACCGACGTGAGCGGCACTTCAACCCTTGGTGCGGATGGGCGCCCGCTGCCCAAAGCCTACAAGATCCGGGGAAATCCCGAAAAACTGCAGTTCCGCATGCTTGATTCCGTAAACGCCCTGCGGCAGGCGTCGGGACTGCAGTCGGTGCAGTTGAACGCGCAGTTGAACGCAGCGGCGGCGACGCACGCCAAGGACATGTCGCGGCAGAACCGGCCCTGGCATTTCGGCTCTGATGGGTCTTCGCCGCTCGACCGGGTGGCCCGTGCCGGTTATGCGGGGCGTTTCCTGGGTGAAGCGATTTCCGAGACCTACGAGACCGAAACCGAAACCCTGGCCGCGTGGATGCAGGAACCGGGTCCGCGATCGGTGATCATGGACCCGCAAGCAACCCAGATGGGGTTTGCATGGCACCAGGAAAACGGCGGGAAGATCTGGTGGACGCTCGAGATGGGAACCGGCGGTTAAGCATGGCCCCAGACGAAAAAAGCCCCCGAAAACCGGGGGCTTTTTTCTTTCTAACAGGTCTCAGGCAGCTTGCATGGACTGGGCTGTGGTCAGGATCGCATACAGCTTGACCGGATCCGGGTTGGCCCGAAGCTTCGAGCAGACCGCGCCGTCGCGCAGCGTGCGCGATACCAGCGCCAAGGCCTTGAGGTGCTCGACACCGGCGTCTTCCGGGGCGAACAGCGCAAAGGCCAGATCCACGGGCTGACGGTCGACCGATCCGAAGTCGATGGGCTTTTCCAGCATGACGAACACGCCGGCAACCGAGTCGATCTCGGACAAACGGGCGTGTGGCAGGGCAACACCATGGCCAACGCCGGTCGGCCCAAGGCTTTCCCGCTCCAGCAGGCAGTCTACGATGGTCTGCGGATCAAGTCCGAGTGCGCCCGCAGCGACGTCACCGATTTCCTGAAACAACCGTTTTTTGCTGGACGCTGCAGATAGCACGCGCACCGCTTCGGGCTTCAGTATGCTCGACAAATCCATGTTTTGCTCCACGGCGACGCCCCCAGAATCCGGGGGCCCCGCCCAATTCTTGCCTGTTACGGATCGATCCAGCCGATATTGCCGTCATCCCGGCGATACACGACGTTCAATCCGTCCTTGTTTTCATTCCTGAACACCAGCACCGGGGCGCCGGCCAATTCCATTTGCATGACAGCTTCGCCGACACTCAACGATGGGATCTTGGTTTCCATCTCAGCCACGATGATGGGCTGCAATGAGTCGGGTTCGTCGGCCACGTCCGATTCGTTCGAGGCGAGGATATAAGATGACGCTCCGAAGAGTTCAACCGGCTGAGCCCGTTCACGATGGTGGTCCTTGAGGCGACGCTTGTAGCGACGCAGCTGTTTCTCCATCTTTTCGCAGCACGCCTCGAATGCTGCATAGATTTCGGTTGCATGTGCCTTGGCCTGGGCTGTCAGGCCCGTGGACATATGTATGGTGGTTTCGCACACATACTCATGCGCTGAACGGGAAAAGACGACGTTGGCATCCGTCGGTCGCTGAGCATATTTGCTCACGACCTCGCCCAATGCGTCCTGCACGTGTGTCTGCAAGGCTGCACCAATGTCGATCTGTTTGCCGCTGATTTGGTAACGCATGTGATCTCCTTCACAATTCACACCCATTATGACGTCACGTCAGGTGACATGCTTGTTTTTATCGGGTGGGGGGTAGAGACATGTTTCGCGGTTGTCCTCGGTAGGGCCCTTCGGAGAAGGGAGATCGAGATCCAGTCTGGAACCGCGAAAATGCCATGTCCCAATTGAGCCAAGAGGCGGCAGAAGAGTCAATCAAAACAGGAGTGTATATACGCGAATTCTGTCATGCGCCTGGCGCAATCACAGCTAAGCCTATGAAATCTTGAAGTTTTCACCCAAATACACGCGGCGGACATTTTCGTTTTCCACCACCTCGTCGGGCGATCCGGACATCAGCACCTGGCCGTCGTGCAGGATATAGGCGCGGTCCACAATTTCCAGCGTTTCCCGCACGTTGTGGTCGGTGATCAGTACGCCGATTCCACGCTTTTTCAGATCCGCCACCAGATGCCGGATATCGCCCACGCTGATCGGGTCGACGCCGGCAAATGGCTCGTCCAGCAGCAGGTACTTGGGGTCGGCGGCCAGACAGCGGGCTATCTCGACGCGACGGCGCTCACCGCCCGACAATGCAAGGGCAGGCGCCCGTCGCAAATGCTCGATCGAAAAATCCGAGAGCAGCTCTTCCAGACGTTCCTTGCGGCGGTGCACATGCTTAACCGCAATGTCGAGCACGGCCGAGATATTGTCCTCGACACTCAAGCCGCGAAAGATCGACATTTCCTGCGGCAGATACCCAATGCCCATGCGCGCCCGGCGATACATCGGCAGCGTGGTTACATTCTGACCGTCCAACGTGACCGTTCCGGCCTCAGGGAACACCAGCCCGGCAACGGAATAGAACGTGGTCGTCTTGCCCGAGCCGTTCGGCCCTAGCAACGCCACGACCTCGGACCGATCCAGTGTCATCGACACGTCCCGGATCACGGTCTTTTTGCGATAAGATTTGCGCAGTTTCTGAATCTTCAGACCCTGAGACCCTTCGGCAACGGACAGTTGCGGGCCCGCCATCAATTGCCGCCCTGCTGAAGGATCGTCTTGACCCGCCCCGACATGGTCGCGGTTCCGCTTGTCAGGTTCGCAATCATCTGGTCGCCGCTGATCGTGCTGGGCCCCTGCGTCAGCAGAACGTTGCCCTTCATCACGATCACACCCGAGTCGATGGTGTATTCCGCCCAGTCCCCTTCGGCGGCATCCGGCGGGCTGACAAGCACGACGTTTTCCGATGCCTCCATGCGTTCGATCCCCGACCGATCCTGGTTGTAGATCACCAACACGCGACCGGCGGACAGGCGCATTTCGCCCTGCACGACAATGACGTTGCCAAGAAACTCGGCCGAACCGTCCTCTTGATTGACGTTCAGCGTCTCGGATGTCACTTCGACCGGCAGACTGGGATCGGCTTTCACCGACCCAAAGGCCACCTGCGCTTCTTGCGCGGACGCTGGTACCGAACCCACGGCCAGGGCGAAACAAACGAGGACGAAACGAAAATCAAACACAGTCTATCTTTCGGCTTTTTTCGGCTCATATAACAGCTTAACGCCATCTGTAAAAAGAATATGGACCGGTCCACCGTCTTTTTCAGCGCCGAATGTCATCCGCCCGGCCGAGAAATTGCCGATTGGTCCTGTTCCCTGCACCTGACCTGGCGTATCGCCCCGGATCTCGTCCAATGAAGTATTCAACAGGTCTGTCGTCACCCGGATACCGTCCGTGGTGGTGATCACCACGTCCCCCGTGAAGGTGGCCGTCGCCTTGTCCGGTCGGATCGACCCCGAGTTGGAGTCCAGTGTGATCACCCCACCGTTCAGCAGGCCGAACCGGCCACGGAATTCGGTTGCTCTTGGATCGCTGTCGGCAGTTCCCTGGCTGGCCCGCACCGCCTCGACCTGGACATCTTCGCCCTTGCGGGTGGTCCCCCGATAGTTCGGGCGGGTCACAAGCTGCCCCTCAAGCCGTTCGTCGATATCCTGCTGGGTGAACGGACCCGAGACGTTTGTTTCGATGCTGCGCGACAGCAGGAATACCGTGGACAGCAGCAGAATCGCCGCCAGCGGCAACAGAACCTTCAGGAACTGCACCATTCGGGAATAGCGGTCCACCTGCGCCCCCTGTCAGCCCAGCCCGACGCGCAGGCAATCGTGAATATGCAGAAGGCCCTGCGCCAATCCCGGTTGTTCGGGGTCGACGACGAACAACGAGGTGATCTTGCGCGCGTTCATGATCGCCACGGCTTCTTCGGCCAGCGAATCTGGTGCGATCGTGGTCGGATTGCGGGTCATGACCTGAGCGGCCGTATTGTCCAGCAGCCCCTCCATGTGGCGCCGCAGGTCGCCGTCGGTGATGATGCCAGCAAGCTTGCCGTCCGCGTCCGTCACCCCGACCACGCCAAAGCCTTTCTGGCTGATCTCGATCAACGCGTCGCTCATCGGTGTATCGGCAGAAACCAGCGGCACCGCATCGCCACTGTGCATCAGATCGCGTACTGCGCTCAGCTGCGCGCCCAGTTTGCCGCCCGGATGAAAGGCGCGGAAATCCTCTGGTTTGAAGTCGCGATATTTCATCAGCGCAATCGCCAGCGCATCACCCATGGCCAGCGTCAGCGTGGTCGAAATCGACGGCACCATCCCATAGCCGCAGGCCTCGCCCAGAGAGGGGATCAGCAAATGCACGTCCGCCTGTTTCATCAACGAGCTTTCGGGCTTGCTGGACAGGCCGATCAAAGGGATGCCGAACCGCCGGGTAAAGGCCAGAAGATTGGCCAGTTCCGGCGCCTCGCCCGAATTGGAGATCGCCAGAACCACGTCTCCTTTCGACACCATCCCCAGATCGCCGTGGCTGGCCTCGGCCGGATGGACGAAATAGGCCGGCGTGCCGGTGCTGGCCAGGGTTGCGGCGATCTTGTGGCCGATGTGTCCCGACTTGCCGATGCCGCTGATGATGATCCGCCCTGTGGCCTGCAGGATCAGCTGAACGGCTTCGGCAAACCGGTCGTCAAGGCTGTCGGCCAAAACATCCAAAGCCCGGGCTTCGTCGGTGATTACCTGACGGGCAACCTTCAGAAAGGATTCATTGTCTGTCATGAGTGCGCAAAAATATCCGTTTCAGGCCATCCGGCCAGATCCAGTCTGGCACGCATCGGCAGGAAGTCAAAACAGGCCTGCGCCATCTCGGTGCGCCCTTCACGCGCCAGCCGCGCGTTCAAGGCATCACGCAGACGGTGCAGATACAGGACGTCGGAGGCCGCATAATCCAGTTGGGCCTCGGTCAGGGTCTCGGCACCCCAGTCGCTCATCTGTTGCTGTTTCGAGATATCGACGCCCAGCAACTCCTGACACAGGTTCTTGAGACCATGACGATCGGTATAGGTGCGCACAAGGCGGCTGGCGATCTTGGTGCAATACACCGGAGCGGCCAACGCCCCGAAGGCATGATACATCGCGGCAATGTCGAACCGCCCGAAATGAAACAGCTTCAGCACATCCGGGTTTTCCAGCATGGCACTCAGGTTCGGCGCCGAGGTTTGGCCCTTTTCGACCTGCACGATATGGCAATCGCCGTCACCCCCGGACATCTGAATCACGCACAGGCGATCCCGGTGCGGGTTGAGACCCATGGTCTCACAATCAATGGCCACGATCGGGCCCAGATCCAGCCCATCGGGCAGGTCGTTCTTGTACAGATGGTTCGCCACACGTGTTTCCTTCGTTCGGTATCGTCCCCGAAATAGGGTGTTTGGCCTGCAAACTCAACGCCATCCGGACCGATGCCGCGATTGATCTCCGGCAGGCTTGATGTATCCCCATGGGGGGGATAGGGTTAATGCATGAACCCTCACAAGCATTCAACTCACCCGCAGATCATCGCGCGCCTGAAACGCGCACATGGGCATCTGGCCAAGGTCATCGCAATGCTGGACGACCAGGAGCCCTGTCCGGACATCGCTCAACAGCTTTTCGCCGTGGAAAAGGCGATCACGAATGCCAAGCGGGCACTGATCCATGATCATGTCGACCATTGCCTTGCTTCGGGCGACGCCGACTCGGTCGACGCCTTCAAGGCCATCACCAAGTACCTGTGATGCTGAGCGTTCTGCAAAACCGGGTCTATCGTCACCTGCTTGCTGCGCAAATCGTGGCCTTGACGGGCACCGGTCTTGCCACGGTGGCCCTGGGGCTTCTGGCCTACGATCTGGCCGGAAGCTCTGCGGCCCTGGTTCTGGGTACGGCACTGACGATAAAGATGGTTGCCTATGTTTCGGTCGCGCCGGTGGCGGCGGCCTTTGCGGAACGGCTGAACCGGCGAAAACTGCTTGTGACGCTGGACCTCGTCCGCGCCGCAGTGGCGCTGTGCCTGCCGTTCGTGACCGACATCTGGCAGGTCTACGTTCTGATCTTCGTTCTGCAATCTGCCTCAGCCGGGTTCACCCCGGCGTTCCAAGCCACGATACCAGACGTTTTGACCGACCAGCAGGACTATACCAAGGCGCTGTCGCTGTCGCGCCTGGCCTATGATCTGGAAAGTCTGGTGAGCCCGATGCTGGCTGCGTTCCTGCTGATCTTCGTCAGCTTCGACAGCCTGTTTCTGGGAACAAGTCTCGGCTTTGTCGCCTCGGCCTTGTTGGTCATGTCGGTTGCCCTTCCCTCACCCACGCCCGTCCGGCCGCGCGGGATCTTCGACCGCACAACCCGTGGTCTGCGGATCTATCTGGCCACACCACGCCTTCGGGGGTTGCTGGCTTTGAGCTGGAGCGCCGCAGCGCTCAGCGCGATGGTCCTGGTCAATACCGTCGTCATCGTGCGTGCAAGCCTGGGGTTGTCCGATAGTGCCGTGGCCATCGCGCTGGCCGGATTCGGCAGCGGGTCCATGCTGGCGGCATTTGCCTTGCCGGCGGTTTTGCGGCGGTTCGAGGACCGCAAAGTGATGCTGGCGGGTGCGACAATTGCCACCGCGGCCATGGCGTTTGCTGCGATCCTGTCTGCAGCCGTACCCATGAGCCTTGCCGGGCTGTCCGCAATCTGGGCACTGGTCGGCTTCGGATACTCGGCAACCCTGACCCCGTCGGGGCGCCTGCTGACCCGGTCGGCCCACGCCGAAGACCGCCCGGCCGTCTTCGCCGCCCAATTCACCCTGTCGCATGCCTGCTGGTTGGTTCTCTACCCGCTGGCCGGATGGGTCATGACAGCGTTCGGTGCGACAGTGGCCATGGCTTTGTTGACCGTTCTGTCACTGTGCGGTCTGGTCGGAGCTCTGTTGGCATGGCCTCGCGCCGAGCCGGGCGCGGTCATCCACCAGCATCCGGACCTGCCGGTCGACCATCCGCACCTGTCCGGATCGGCAGAGCACGCCCACCCGATCATCATCGACGACCTTCACCCCCGATACCCGCATCAGCCTTGAGCGCAGGCGCCAAACTGGCATACACCCGAACCATCCCTTCGGAACACGGAGCATCGATGGACCAGCTTGATCGCCGCATCATTACCGCGCTGCAACACAACGCGCGCGCCTCGACCACCCATATCGCGGCAACGCTCGGGGTGGCCCGGACTACGGTGCATGAACGTATCAGCCGGATGGAGAGAAACGGTGTGATCGCCGGATATTCGGTGATCCTGCGCCAGGCCGAGGACACGCCCAAGGTCCAGGTCGTTGTCCTGCTGGAGGTACAGCAGAAAGAAACCGCCCGCATTATCAAGCGGCTCGAAGCCTATCCAGAGGTCAAGCTGTGCCTGTCGATCAATGGAGAATTCGATCTGTTGCTGTCCGCCGAAGCGCCGCGGATCGAGGATCTGGACATTCTGGTTGATGAGCTAGCGGCGATCCCGGGAGTGCTGCGGACCAACACCAGCGTTGTGTTCGGCCGCCGCATCGATCGGGGCTGAGGTCCCGATAACCCTCTGTAAACCCAAAACTGGCTAGCTTGGCCCGGACACAAGAATCCCCGGACCGGCAGAATGCCAGAGCTCAAGTTTTTCATCTCGATCGCCGTTTGGCTAACCGCCGCCGCGCCTGCCGCCCTGGCATGGTCGGATGGCCACGCGACTGATGTCTGCGACCGGGCCGCGCGCCGGGCGGCTATGGCCGAAGGTGTGCCGCAGGATATCCTGTTGGCCGTCACTCGAACCGAGACCGGGCGCAGCATGAGGGGCCGCCTGACACCCTGGCCCTGGACCGTCAATGTCGAGGGCAAAGGGTACTGGTTCGCCACCGAGACCGAGGCCAAGGCCTTTGTCTTCGACGTGTTCAAAGCGGGTGCGCGCAGTTTTGATATTGGCTGTTTCCAGATCAACTACCGCTGGCATGGCAAAGCCTTCCGGTCCATAGACGCTATGTTTGATCCGGATCTGAACGCTGCCTACGCGGCGCAGTTCCTGAAGTCGCTTTTTACTGAACAGGGTTCGTGGGGGCATGCGGTTGGCGCCTATCACTCGCGTACGCCCGGCCTTGCACAGGCGTATACGGACCGATTTGAAACCATCCTCGCCAATCTCGACGGCGTGCGGCTGGCGCAACCGGGACCCCCGGGCCGCGATCCTTTTTCCCGGGCGGCCGCGCCTTTGATCCCGCCCGGTCGTGGCCGAACCGGGACGGGCCGCTTGGGCTCATTGGTTCCCTCCTCCGCCGCTGCTGCTGCGTTCATCGCGTTCGATCAGGAGTGACGCGTGCCAAAGCTTGACGCCCGATCCCTGTTTTCACCCACCGTTCTACTGGCGTTGGCCTTGATGACGGTGATCGTCATGATGATCCTGCCAATGCCATCCTGGGTGCTGGACATTGGCCTTGCGGCCTCGTTCGCGCTGGCCATCCTGATTTTCACCCTGACCCTGTTCATCGAGCGACCGTTGGATTTCTCGTCCTTTCCAACGATCCTGCTGGCTTCGCTGATGCTGCGCCTGTCGCTCAACGTGTCGTCGACAAAGCTGATCATCGGGCAGGGTCATACCGGGCCCAACGCCGCCGGTGACGTCATCGAGGGCTTTGCCCAATTCGTCATGAGCGGCAGCATCTTCCTGGGCCTCGTGGTGTTCGGCGTGCTGCTGATCGTGAATTTCATGGTGATTACCAAAGGTGCGGCGCGCATGGCCGAGGTCGGGGCCCGCTTTGCCCTTGACGGTATGCCGGGCAAACAGCTTGCCATCGACAGCGACATGTCTGCCGGCGCCATCGACCATCAGCAAGCCAAGGAACGGCGCGAGCTTGAGCAACGGGAAACCACCTTTTTCGGGTCGCTGGACGGGGCATCCAAATTCGTCAAGGGCGATGCAATTGCCGGGCTGCTGATTACCCTGCTCAACCTGGTGATGGGGTTGATCATGGGGGTGATCGTGCACAGTATGCCGGTCGCCTCGGCGTTTGAAACCTATGCGATCCTGACCGTTGGTGACGGGTTGGTCACGCAGATACCGGCGGTCATCATCTCTATCGCATCCGCCCTGTTGCTGGCCCGCGGTGGTACGCAGGGTGCAACCGATACTGCCTTGTTCTCGCAACTGGGGCGTCATCCGGCTGCGCTGGCAACCGTTGCGATCCTGATGGTGCTGTTTGCGCTGGTGCCCGGGCTGCCTTTTCTGCCGTTCATTCTCGGCGGCGTGATCCTGGGCTATGCGGCATTTGTTGTTCACAAAAAACAATCAGCTGCCACAGAGTCGGCACGTATGCCGGCTTCGGACGCCGAGCCCAAGGCAACACAAGGCATCGGAGACGTCCTTGACCTCGACGACGTTCACCTCGAATTTGCCCCGGATCTGGTCAGCATGGTGTTGAACCCCGGCACCGGATTGGACGCTCGGATCACCAACATGCGGACCTACGTCGCGTCGAGCTTTGGATTGATCCTGCCGGAGATCCGGCTGACAGACCGGGCCGACTTGCCGACGGGCACTTACGTCATTCGTGTTCAGGGCGTCGAACAGGCCCGGGGGGTGCTTCACCCCGACCTGATCCTGGCGCTGGTGCAGGACGGGCTGGATCTGTTGCCGGAAGGCAATGACGTCACCGAACCCGTCTACGGCGCGCCCGCCCGATGGATCCTGCCCAAGGATCAAGAGGCCGCCGCGCTGAGCGGCGCAACCATCGTAACCCCGCCCGAGATTCTGGCCACCCATCTGCTGGAAATCATCAAGCAGAACTTCCCGCGCCTGCTGACCCTGAAATCCCTGCGTCGGCTCCTGTCCGAGATGACCCGCCTCAGCGACCCGGTCCGGGCCGAGGCAAACCGAAAGCTGCTGGATGAGCTGATCCCCGACAAGGTTCCGATCGACACCTTGCACGCGGTTTTGAGGCTGCTGCTCGAAGAACGGGTTTCGATCCGCAACATCGCGCTGATCCTGGAGAGCGTCGCCGAAGCGCGGATGACCACGACGCAGCCTGAGGCGATCTGTGAGATCGTGCGCCAGCGACTGGGCTTCCAGCTGGTGGCGGACCTGAAGCGTGGCGACGGCTCGATTCCCCTGATCCAGTTGGCGCCGGAATGGGAGGAGACGTTCTCCACCTACCAGATCGACACTCCGAATGCTGGATTGGATGTGGCGCTGCCCCCCAATCTGTTCAACAAACTGGCCGATGGCGTCGTCACGACGATAACACGCAGCGCGGATCAGGGTGTGTTCCCGGCGTTGGTAACCTCGACGCGGCGGCGCAGGTTGCTGCGTACCATCATGCACGCGCGGGGAATCTCGAATCCAGTCCTGTCGTTCGAGGAAATTGGGCTCGAAGCGCGGCCGGCTCTGGTCGGAACGGTGCCGGCGTGATTGGGCTGCCGCCGGACTTGCTGGCTCAGCTGGGGGGCGTCCTGTGGTCCTCATTTGTGGTTTTTCTCAGGGTTTCAGCGCTGGTTTCCCTGCTACCAGCTTTCGGGGAGCGCAGCATTCCAACCCGCGTAAAGCTGGGGGTCGCAATGGCATTCACGCTGGTCGTCGCGCCGTCGGTTTCCATTGCCGAGCCCGACAGTGGCCTGATGCCGCTGGTTCAATTGATACTGACCGAAATCCTGATCGGCCTGACCCTGGGGATCGGACTTCGGCTACTGGTACTCGCCCTTCAAACCGCCGGGTCGATGGCCGCGCAAGCCACGTCGTTGTCGCAGATCCTGGGTGGTGCCGCTGCGGACCCGGCCCCGGCGATGGGTCATTTCTTGACCCTGTCCGGGTTGGCCCTTGCCACACTGATGGGCGTTCACATCCGGGCGGCCCAATTCCTGATCGACAGCTATTCACTATTCCCGGTGGGTGCCGCCCCGATGGCGACCGATCTGTCACGTTGGGGGGTGTCGCAGGTATCGCGCAGCTTTGCATTGGCCTTTGGGCTGGCCATGCCGTTTGTCATTGCATCATTGATCTACAACTTGGCTCTGGGTGTCATCAACCGGGCCATGCCTCAACTGATGGTCGCCTTTGTGGGCGCGCCGGCAATCACCTTTGCCGGATTGTTCCTTTTGTTCGCGGGAACGCCGATCATCCTTGCGGTCTGGTCTGACGTCCTGTTCCAGTACTTGCTTGATCCGATCGGAGCACCGGATTGAGCGGCTCGGACGACGACATTGACAAGTCCTTCGAAGCGACACCGCAGAAACTGCAGAAGGCTCGGGAAAAGGGTGAGGTCGTCAAATCAAATGACCTGTCCGCCGTTGCCGCCTATTCCGGCCTGACAATCGCTCTTTTGGCGGTCGGGCAGTTTTCGACCGAACACTTGGGATCATCCCTGATGGTTCTGATTGATCAGGCTCCGGAACTGTCACTGTTGTTGACGTCTGGCAGCGCGGTTGCACCGGTCGGCGGGTTGATGAAAAAGGTTGCCGTTTCCGCGGGCATTCTGTTGGCGGTTCCAGCGGCGTTTGTGTTGCTGAACCTCCTAGCGCAGCGCGCCCTGGTGTTTGCCCCAAGCAAACTGACGCCGAAGATGTCCCGCATTTCAATCCCATCCAATGCCAAGAACAAGTTCGGTCGTGCCGGACTTTTTGAGTTCCTCAAAAGCTTCATCAAGCTGGTGATCTACAGCATCTGCCTTGCCGTGTTTTTGAAATCCAACCTGGCGGACATCCTGACGGCTGCAGCCAGCCCCGCACGAGCCTCCATCCCGCCGATGATGAACCTACTGTTTCGGTTCCTGTTCATCGTCGTCGCCGTCACGCTGACCATCGGGGTCATCGACTACCTGTGGCAGTATTCCGAGCACATGCGTAAAAATCGAATGTCGCGCAAAGAACTGCAGGACGAGACGAAGGACTCGGAAGGCGATCCGCATGTCAAACAGCAAAGACGCCAGCGCGCGCAAGAGATTGCGACCAACCAGATGATGGCCGAGGTTCCAAAGGCCGACGTGGTCATCGTCAACCCCACCCATTTTGCGGTCGCATTGAAATGGACCCGGGCCCGTGGGACCGCACCCGTCTGCGTCGCAAAGGGCGTTGACGTAGTTGCCGCGACGATCCGCCGAACGGCGATGGAGTCAGGAGTTCCGATTCATTCGGATCCGCCGACGGCGCGAGCCCTGCATGCGACCGTCGAGATCGGAAAGGAGATAACGGAAGACCTTTATCGCCCGGTCGCTGCGGCCATCCGATTTGCCGAAGCCATGCGAAAACGCGCGAAAGGAGCGGTCGGATGACACGCGCGATGCTAAGGGATCTAGCGGCGGTCACGGCGGCTTCTTTCGAAAGAGAGTTTCAGAAACTGAAACCGATACTTGAGGCCGAAAGCCGCATTCAGGCACAGATCAGCGCACTGAACGCGCAGGTCGCCCAAACGGCGTCGGACGCCGCGCAAACCCCTGGGTACCAGATCGCTGGCGCGGACGTCTTGTGGCACGGGTGGGAGTCCAGTACCCGGCGTAACCTCAACACTGAATTGGCGCGCGTCAGATCCCGGAAACTGGCAATGATGGAGGACCTTCGCCGAGCATTCGGCCGCAAACAGGCGGTTGAGTCGTTGCAGCGCGATCAAGAAACCGCGCTGCGCATTGCACGCGCCAGGAAACTGATGAACCAGTAAACCGAAAGCTGAAGCCCGACCTTTGGCGTCAGGTGTCCTGGCGGCTCACGCTCATGATCAAAACACGGGACACGTCATCGCCAAGGTCCTTTCGGGCAACCTCCAACAGAGACCTTCGCAGCACCTCAAGATTGTCCGATTGCGTGAATTCGCCGTCGAACCCACCAATATTCGCGTGATCAAACAGCACTTGAAGAAACCCGCCCCGCAGTTTCGGTTCGATTTTGTAGAACTCCTCCGAGATGCCCGGCCGGGTTTCCAGGCTCAGCGACATGGTCACCAGAGCAGAGATTTCGTTTTCTTCGACGACCGGAACGACGAACTGTTTGGTCAACTTGAGATACTCATAGGGACCAGCCTTGCCCGATGTCTCACTATGGCCGGAGGTTTTGTTCGCCTTGTCTGCCTTGGCGGTCTCCTCGGCGTGAGGCTCCGGTGCTTTGGCATCGGCCACGGTTTCCGCTGGTCCCGGTGTCAAAAATAGCCCAGCCGCAGCGCCGGCCCCGAGACCTGCAATCAAAAAGAGAACGGGGAGCAGTTCCTTCATCATTTGAACACCTTAGAACGGCAACAGCGCGTCCAGCACCTGTTGCCCGTATCGTGGCTGCTGAACATCCGTGATCTGGCCGCGGCCGCCATAGGACACCCGTGCAGACGCAATCTTGTCATAGGTAATCTCGTTCTGGCGCGAGATGTCCTGCGGACGCACATAGCCAGACACCAGCAGCTCGCGAAGTTCGAAATTCACCCTCAGTTCCTGTGTTCCGGAAATCGACAGGACGCCGTTCGGCAGGACATCGATCACCGTTGCGGCGACGCGCAGTGTCAGCTTTTCCTTGCGTTTCACCGACCCCTTGCCCTTGCTGACTGACGCGGAATCGATCGAAACCGCCTCGTCCAGTGACGCACCATCTGGCAGGTGTTTCGCTGCGCGCTGGGGCAACCCCAAGAGGCCGGGAACCTTGAGATCTTCCGAGCTGCCGCGCGACCGGTTTGTATCGTTCGAGATTTCGGCCTTTTCATCAAGCTCGATCACGACAGTCAGAATATCGCCCTTCTTGATGGCGCGCTGATCACCCAGCAGAGACTGCTGACCCCCACTCCACAGAGACGCGCCGTCCACGGCGCGCTGAGATTGAGTGTGCAACGGCAAACCCGGCCACAACATCGCCACGTGTTCCGGAGTTTCCGTAGTTGGCGACAGGCTGGGCGGTTTGCCCAGATGGTCCAAACGCCCGCAGGCGGAAAGGGACAGGATGGCCAGCAACAGGGATCTGGACAGTTTCATGATCAAAATACCTCGATTTGGCCGTCGGAACGGATTTTTCCGGTTACCGTCGTTCGTGACGACAGGTTCATGACTCGGATGCGATCACCGGCGGCTCCGCGGCCCAGCGCGCGCCCTTCGACCGCGATGGACAGTCCGCCTTTCACGAAGACCAGCGTCACCAGATCGTTCCGATCGACCAGGGCGGGAGGGCCGACACTTGCCTTCAGAATTGGCCGACCGGGATACAGAGCGGTCTTGGCTTCCTGCCCGATCAGGTCTGCAGGATCACTTACCGCGCCGGGTGCCTCACCGGATTTCACCTGAAGATCAGCGGATTCAATGATCTCCTTGGCCCGGATCGTTCTGGTTGGCACGACTATGTCAGCGAAGGCGGCAACCGGAAGAAGCCACAGGGATATGAAGGCCACGACCCGCATCAGCGTACCTGTGTCGTCGCGCCCATCATCTGGTCGACGGCCGAAATCACCTTGGCATTCATTTCGTAGCCGCGCTGTGCCTCGATCAGTTCAGTCACCTCGCGTACCGCATCGACCGAGCTGTCTTCCAAATAGCCTTGACGCAGCATCCCGAGCCCGTCCTCGCCTGGGGTGCCCACGATCGGAGCGCCCGAAGCCTCGGTTTCCTTGAACAGGTTGCTGCCGATGGCCTCGAGGCCCTTGGCATTGGAAAAGCTGGCCAGCGTGAATTCCCCCAGCAGTTGCCCTTCCGCGGTGTCGTCAAAATAGGCGTAGACCTCGCCGGACGCGTTGATGGAAATCGACCGCGCGTCGTCCGGGATGGTTATTTCGGGGGCGACCGCAAACCCGTCCGACGTGACGATGAGGCCTTCGGCCGATCGCTTCAGACTGCCGTCACGGGTATAGGCCGACTGGCCGTTTGGCAGAACCACCTCGAGATATCCGCGCCCTTCGATCGCGATGTCCAGGTCACTGCCCGTCGCGGACAACGCGCCTTGGGCCAACTCGACGGTCACGGCCGCGGGACGAACACCCAGACCAAGCTGTATTCCCGTCGGCAGGACAGTACCGTCCGCGGCGTTCACCGTGCCGGCGCGAGCCATCTGCTGGTAGTGCAGATCCGCAAATTCAGCCCGCCGGGCGTTGTAGCCCGTGGTCGACATGTTCGCCAGGTTGTTCGAGATCGTCTCAACCCGCATTTGTTGCGCCGCCATTCCAGTCGCGGCAATTTTCAGGGCTCGCATTTCGGTTTCTCCTGCAGTTTCAGATCAGCGCATCAAGGTCTTCAAGGCGCCGCGGACCCTTTCATCTTCGGCGTCCAGAAAACTCTGCCCCAGTTCGTAGGCACGCTGGATTTCGATCAGCCGGCCCACTTGGCCGATGGCGTTGACGTTCGAACCCTCCAGAAAGCGGTTGAGAACCACTGGTTGCTCGACCGGCTCGACCTCGCCTTCCGGTTTGAACAGGGTGCTGCCTTCCCGCACCAACTCGGTGCCTTCCGCGGGCTGAACCACCCCGATCTGCCCCAAAGCCTGTCCATTCGCGCTGAGCGTCCCGTCGCCGCCCACATCAATGGTTGCTGCGTCCGGTGGGATGAAGACCGGGGCCCCGTTGCTGTCCAGCACGCGGTGCCCATCCATCGTCACCAGATCGCCATTGGCGTCCGGTAAAAAGCTGCCCGCCCGGGTCAGACGGTTGCCGGACGGAGTTTCAACCAAGAAAAACCCACTGCCTTCGATTGCAAAATCGAATTGCCCACCGGTTTCCGTCAACACGCCCTGCGCAAAAGACGTGTTGCGCGCCTGAGCACGGCTCATGGACAGAGAGGGGCTGCCGGGAAGGTCCCTCACAAACTCGGAAAACACCAAACCCTGCTGGCGGTAACCCGTCGTGTGCGCATTGGCGATATTGTTCGCGACCAGACGCATTTCGTTCATCAGCCCGGTTTGACGGGACAGGGTGACGTAGGCTGTATCCATCAGCGACCTCCTGCAATCAGCGGAACCAGTGTCGAGGTGAAGAATGTGACCAGCGTCTGCGTCATGAAGCCCATCGAGACCCAGAACACGATGACGATGGCCACCAACTTGGGAACGAAGGTCAGGGTCATCTCCTGGATGGATGTCAAGGCCTGGAACAGGCCCACGGCCAAACCGGTGACCAGCGCGACCGTCAGAATCGGAACTGACGTGATCACGGCAATCCAAAGGGCCTGACGTACGACGTCATAGAACAGACCTTCGCTGAGCATCGTTCAGACCGGCATCCGGAGAATTTCCTGGTAGGCCTCAACGACCTTATTGCGCACCACAACCGCTGTTTCGACCGCAAGTTCGGTCTGAGCCAGTGCCTGCACGAGGGCATGTGGGTCGGCCTGACCAATCATGGCCGCATTGGCGACCTCTTCGCTGTGTTTCAGGGTTTCCGCAAAGTCCTGAAAAGTTGCGCGCAGCCCTTGTGCCGCGCCACTTGTTCCCGGATCCGCTTGGGTGGCCGGGCGGGCATGCGCATAGCTCTGAGCCGCGGTGATCGATCGGATATCCATTCTGGCTTTCCTTTATTTTCTCAACAATTCCATGAGGCTGGCCGACATCTGTCGGGTCTGGTCGAACATCTTGAGGTTTGCTTCGTAACTGCGTTGCGCTTCACGCGCGTCGGCGATCTCGACCATAAGATCGACATTGGACCCTGCGTAGTATCCGCTGGCGTCCGCCATCGGGTGACTGGGATCATAGATCCGGGGCAACGCCCGCCGGTCCAGCCTGACCCGACCGGCCTGAACCAGATCAGTGCCGTCCTTCTGCACCGTCTCGAAAGGAACCGATTTGCGCCGGTAACCCGGAGTATCCGCGTTCGAGATGTTTTCCGAAACATGGCGCAGGCGCGCAGCCTCCGCCCGCAGCGCGCTGGCGGTGACGGCAAGGGACTTGGAGAAATCGCTCATGACGGCCTCCTCACGCCTTGCCCAGACTGGTACGCAGGATCCCGATCGAGGACTTGTAGATGGCCAGCGCGCGGTCATGCTGTCGCTTGACCTCGACCGCATTCAGCATTTCTTCTTCAAGCGAAACACCATTGCCATTGGGATCGACGGCGCCGCCGCGCATATGTTCGGCCCAAGTCATCCCCCCCGGCCCGACGCCGTTCAAATGACCTTCGCGGGTCGCGCTCATTGCGCTGGTGGCACTGGATTTTTCAAAGGCTTCCGCGAAAGGCTCAATATCGCGAGCCAGGTAGCCGGGCGTATCCGCATTGGCCATGTTGCGCGAGATGACGGCCTGCCGTTGTCCGGCGTGGGTTGCCAGGGCGTACGCAACTTTAAAAACGTTCAGGTCCGAGAACATCGGGGCTTCTCCCTCGATCAATTTCAATCAAGGCTTAACCCCGATTCCTTTAGAAACCGTTTTCAGAAACCAATTGGAGCCGACGCCATGTCCGACCTCGATCCCTCGATTCTGAAGTACCAGTTCGAACGGCTTTCTCCGGTGCGGCACATGGGTCTGGTCGCGGGTGTTTCCGGTGGGGTGATCGAGGTCGAAGGGCTGGCGGAACACGCGCGCATCGGCGGACATCTGATTTTGCAGCGACGCGACGACCAGCCGTTGGCCGGCGAAGTGCTGCAGGTCGAGGCCGGGGCTGTTCACATGCTGCCTGGCACAGCCCCTGACGGCGTACGCTTGGGGGACCGGGTCCATCTTGAGCCGACTCCGGTTTTTGCACCCGGCTTGCATTGGCTTGGTCGCGTGGTCGATCCGTTTGGCAAACCACTGGACGGCAAACCGCTTCTGCCCGGGACGCAGGCCCGCAACGTGATGTCCGCGCCCCCCCGGGCCGTCGACCGCAAACCGCTGGGAGACCGTATGGCCACCGGGTTGGCAATTTTGAACACCCTGCTTCCGATCGTCCAGGGGCAGCGTGTCGGCCTTTTTGCGGGGTCGGGTGTGGGAAAATCAAGTCTGCTGGCAACGCTGGCCAGATCCATGCAAGCCGATGCAGTGGTCGTCGCGCTGGTGGGCGAACGCGGGCGCGAAGTGAATGAATTCGTCGAGACCGCGTTGGGCGCCGAAGGTCTGAGGCGCTCGATCGTGGTTGCGGCCACGTCCGACCAATCAGCACTGGCCCGGCGGCGCTGCGCCTGGTCTGCGATGGCAGCGGCCGAGTTTCTGCGGGATCAGGGTCTGAGCGTTCTGTTCCTCTGCGACTCGGTCACCCGGTTCGCCGAGGCGCATCGCGAGATCGCCGTAGCCATGGGTGAGGCCCCGGCCCTGCGGGGTTTTCCGCCTTCGGTCACACCGATGATCGCCGGCCTTTGTGAACGCGCCGGCCCGGGAACCGCCGATCAGGGCGACATCACCGCCGTGTTCAGCGTTCTGGTCGCGGGTTCGGACATGGATGAACCGGTGGCCGACATCCTGCGCGGCGTTCTTGACGGGCATATCGTGTTGAGCCGCGAGATCGCCGAGCGAGGGCGCTTTCCAGCCATCGCGCTCAGCCGGTCGGTTTCGCGCTCTTTACCGGCTGCGGCGACACCCGAGGAAAACAAGCTGATCGCCGAAGCCCGCCGGCTGGTCGGAAGCTATGAGCAGTCCGAAGTGATGATCAAGGCGGGTCTGTACACGCCGGGCACGGACCCGCTCCTGGATCAGGCGGTTCGCATCCATGACGAGCTTGACGGCTTTTTCGGCAAACTCGATCCGGACGGAATCCAGAACAGTTTCAACCGCCTTTCGGTCATCCTGCGCCGGGCCAGCGCCGGAATGGTCCAATGAGGGATCGGCAAAGGTCTGAACAGTTTTAGATATTAAGCCGCCTTTAATCCTCGCCCTGCTAATCCAATGAGTGGGTGAAAAAGGGTGGTTTAGATGGGTGCGCAATCAAATGCGGCGCCGATCATCATCAAGAAGAAGCGCGTTTCGGGTGGCGATGGCCATCACGGCGGCGCCTGGAAGGTCGCGTACGCGGACTTTGTGACGGCCATGATGGCGTTCTTCATGTTGATGTGGCTGCTGAACGCAACGACAGAAAAGCAACGCAAGGGTTTGGCGGACTACTTCTCTCCGACAATTCCGATCAATCCCGTTTCCGGCGGGGGCGACGGGGCCTTTGGGGGCGACAATATGTTCTCGGAGAAAACCATGGTGATGGACGGCTCGGGAGCGACGAACAAGAACCCGACCGAGGCCAAGCGCGCGCGGGGTTCGACCGGTGTGGATGCCGATGGCGGCGGGCGCGGCGCGTTCGAAGACTTCTCGTCGCTCGAGGCGCGGCTGCTGGGGCGGTCAGGCGAAAGCATGGTGTCCAAAAAGGCCTTGAAGCATATTGTCACTCGGGTGACGGACGAGGGTCTGATCGTCGAGCTGTTCGATACCGAAGATGAGCCGTTGTTCGAGAGAGGTTCCGATTCTCCAACGCAGATGATGCGTGCACTGGTACTGCTGGTTGCACGTTCATCGGACATGGTGATGAATTCCATCTCGGTCGAGGGTCACGTGCATTCCTCTCCGGTGGTTCTGGCCCGAAATCCGTCGTGGGATCTGTCGACTTCGCGCGCGCAGGTGGTACGGCAGATGCTTCAGGACAAGGGGGTCGGCGCCAAACGGCTTGAACGGGTCACGGGTCATGCCGATCGCAAGCTGGCGGTAAAAAACCCGATGGCGGCCCGCAACAACCGGATCGAGATCGTGTTTCTACGCAATCCCTGAGATCGGAGGATATCTGGCATTTTACTTGTTAGCGCGCTGTTAAGGCCCAGCGCGTTAGCTGTTGCGGGAACGATTGACGCAACAGAAGGGCGTGCCGATGACAATTTCCTCTTCGCTGAATGCCGGTGTGGCCAGCTTGAAGGCCAACGCGAACAGGTTGGCGACCATATCGGACAATATCGCCAACTCTTCGACCTACGGTTACAAGCGGGTTGAGACGGATTTTCATTCGATGGTGACGTCGGGCCAGGGCGGAAGCTATTCGGCGGGCGGCGTCCGGACCACCAGCCAGCGACTGATCGATCAGCGTGGCTCGCTGGTTACCACCAACAACTCAACCGACCTGGCCGTGCGCGGCCGGGGCATGCTGCCGGTTCGCCCAAGTTCCCAGATTGGAACCGATTCAAACGAAATGCTTCTGACCACCACCGGATCCTTCCGAACCAATGCGGAAGGGTATCTGGTTACCGAGTCCGGACTTGTGCTGCTGGGCTGGCCCGCCAACGCCGATGGGTCCATTCCCAACGTTTCGCGCGACACACCCGCAGCGTTGCAGCCGGTTCAACTCAGCGTCAATCAATTGTCCGGCTCGCCGACCACCGCAATGAACCTGCGCATGAACCTGCCCGCCACGGCCACCGATGCCGGCGCACCTGGTGACACGCAGCCCTTGTCCGTCGAATATTTCGACAATTTGGGCAAACCCGAGAATGTCGATATCGAGCTTGTCCCGACGGTACCGGCCGCCGGGTCCAGCAACGAATGGACGATGATCTTGCGCGACTCCGCTTCGGGCGGTGCCGTGATCGGTGAATATACGCTGACATTTACGGACAGCAGAACCGCAGGCGGTACCCTTGCAAGTGTGACCACCGTGTCCGGTGGCACCTATGATCCGACCACCGGCAGCTTTGTCGTCAACGTCGCCGGCGGCCCGATGGAGGTCAATATCGGTCTGATCGGTGACAGCGATGGAATCACTCAACTGTCCGACACGTTTGCGCCGGTTTCGATCACCCGGGACGGATCCGCAGTCGGGACCATGTCCAGCGTTCAGGTCGATGAAAACGGATACGTCTACGCGCTGTATGACACGGGCGTCACCCGTCGGATGTACCAGATACCGCTGGCGGACGTCCCCAACCCGAATGGGCTGACCGCACTCGACAGCCAGACATATGCGCCGTCTCGCGACAGTGGAACTTATTTCCTGTGGGATGCCGGCGAAGGTCCGACGGGCGAATTGATTTCCTTCGCGCGCGAAGAGTCGACGACCGACGTTGCGACTGAACTGACGTCGATGATCCAAACCCAGCGCGCCTATTCGTCAAGCGCAAAGGTAATCCAGACAGTCGACGAGATGTTGCAGGAAACAACCAACATCAAGCGCTGATCTGAACCTGCAAAGCGGAAAGGAACGGCCTCATGAGCATGTCAACGGCCCTGAATAACGCGCTGGGTGGGCTGGGCGCGGCAAGCCGCGGCGCCGCCGTCGTCTCGGGCAACATAGCCAATGCGCTGACGCCCGGCTACGCCAAGCGGACGTTGGAGCTGACCACCAACTCTATTTCCGGCAACGGCGTCAGGGTCGTGGGAATCACCCGCCATCAAGATCCTGTTCTGATGGCGAACCTGCGCGCGGCAACGGCGGATAACGCGGCGGCCTCGGCAATCTCGGAGTTTTACTCGCAATTCGAAGCATTGGTCGGTACCCCCGATGACGGCAGATCGATCGCGGTATCTTTGAGCGCATTCGAGAACAGCTTGATCACGGCCGCAAGCAATCCCGGCTCGGTCGAGCGTCTGGATCTGGCGGCGCGCGCAGCTGGGGATCTGGTTGCCGATTTGAATAAGGCGTCCGACGGCCTCAGCAAGATGCGTTCTGACGCGGACCGAACAATCGGGACGTATGTCGAAACACTGAATACAAACCTGAAAGATATCGAAGCGTTGAATGCCAAGATCCCGGCTGTTGAGAACGCGGGCGGCGATATCAATGGGTTGCTGGATCAACGCCAGGTTCTCATTGACCAAGTCAACCAGCTGGTTCCGGTCAATGTCGTGGCGCGCGACAACAACCGCGTCTCGCTGTACTCCGACGGTGGGCTGATACTTCTAGAAGGATCAGCCTCAGAGTTAGCGTTCTCGGTCACCGGTGATACCAAACCGCACATGACCGTAGGAAACGGACTGCTGTCCGGGCTCGAACTCAATGGACGGCCAGTCCGCACATCCGGTGATTCCGCACAGATCCGCGGCGGCGCTCTGGCAGCCCAGTTTGACATTCGCGACGTGTTGGCCATCGACGCGCATGCGGACCTGGACGCAGTCGCGCGCGATCTGATCGAACGGTTCGAAACTGCCGGCCTGGATCCGACCGCGATGCCGACTGATCCAGGCTTGTTCACCGATGCCGGCGCCCGTTTCGATGCCACGGCGCCGGCGGGGCTCGCGTCC
The DNA here is from genome assembly GCF_059613385.1 of Ruegeria sp. BHSA162. NCBI lineage: Bacteria > Pseudomonadati > Pseudomonadota > Alphaproteobacteria > Rhodobacterales > Roseobacteraceae > Ruegeria > Ruegeria sp. BHSA162. The sequence continues at coordinate 24,542 of NZ_JBXWSK010000020.1, read as the reverse complement.
CGTCTTGAGCTCAACCCGATTGTCGATCCAGATGCCGGCGGCGACAGTTGGAAACTGCGCGCGGGGTTGGGGGCCGTTGGACCGAACGACCCCGGTGAGGCAACCCAGCTGCAGGCTTTTGGCGCCGTATTGACCACGCCGCGCCCTGCCCCGGCTTTCGGCACAGGGGCCCTGCGGGCCAGTGAAGTGTCGGTGTCGCTTTTGTCCAAAGCTGGCACAGCTGCCCATACCGCTCAATCACGCCAAAGCTACGCATCCAACGCGCAACTCCAAATGGAACAGTTAGTGGCCGAGCAAGGCGTGGACAGTGACACCGAATTGCAGCGCATGATGCAGATTGAACAGGCCTATGCCGCCAATGCGCGGATCGTCACCGTTGTCGACGAATTGATGGACTTGCTGCTGAGGATGTAACCATGACCTTGAACTCGATTGGTGATCTGGCCCGCGGTCTGACCTTGCGTGCGCGCAGCACCGAGATCAAAACGCAGATCGAAACCCTGTCCTATGAAATGTCTACGGGTCAAACCGCTGACATTTCTGGGCGTCTCAGTGGCGATTACTCGCATCTGCTGGACCTGGATCGAAAAATTGCACAGCTGGACGCCTTCTCTACGGCGACCGCCGAGGCAAACCTGTTTGCTGATGCCACTCAGATCAGCCTCGAGACATTTGAGACCTCGATCGGCGAGGTTTCGGCTTCTCTGCTCGCGTTTGGGACGTCCAACCAAGCGACTTCGCATGCTCAGGCCTCGGCTCAGGCGCGCAACGAACTGGACACGATGATTTCTTCACTGAACACGCGGGTCGGTGGCCGCAGCTTGTTCGCGGGAACCGCCACGGACACCTCTCCGTTGAAGTCGACGGACACGCTACTGGCTGCTCTGCGAACCGAATTGGCAGGGCTGACAACCCTGACCGATATTCGCCAGGCGGCCGACGATTGGTTCAATGACCCTGCCGGATTCGAGGCAGTCATGTACAACGGGTCCAACACGACCCTCGCACCAATGCAGATTTCGGAGACCGAGCGGGTGAACATGCCGTTCACGGCCAATGATCCGAAACTTCGGGATGGATTGCGCGATGTCGCGCTTGCGGCCTTGGCGACGGAGGGCGCGCTGGGATGGCCACCAGACCTGCAGACTGCCTTGTTTACCGATCTGGGCGTGGCTCTGGCCAACACCAAAGATGACGTCGTGACGATGCGCGCTCAGATCGGAGCGGTGCAAGCCCGCATCGAACAGGCCGAAACACGAAATGCGGCGGCCAGGACCAGTTTTGAATACGCGCGCAACGAACTTGTCGCCGCCGATCCCTACGAATCTGCGGCACACCTGCAGACCGTGCAGTTCCAGCTCGAAAGCCTCTATTCGGTCACTGTCCGCAACTCGACCCTATCATTGGTGAATTTCCTGAGATGAGACTTCTGGCCTTCCTTCTGATCATGCTGCCTTCGGTGGCGGTTTCCGGGGCTGTCCGGCTCAAGGATCTAGTGAATTTTGACGGTGTGCGCGGCAATGACCTCGTGGGATATGGCCTTGTCGTTGGACTGAACGGAACCGGTGACGGGCTGCGCAATTCTCCGTTCACCGAAGAAATCATGTCGAACATACTGGAACGGTTGGGTGTAAACGTCACTGGCGAGGACTTTCGCCCCAAGAACGTCGCCGCCGTTCTTGTCACCGCCACCCTTCCGCCCTTTGCGCGGGTGGGCGGGCAGATCGATGTGACCGTTTCGGCGATCGGAGATTCCAAAAGCCTGCTGGGCGGCACGCTCGTCATGACACCGTTGAACGCCGCGGATGGGCAGATCTATGCAGTTGCGCAGGGCACCGTTCTGGCAGGTGGTGCAGTCGCCGAGGGCGACGCTGCATCGGTTGTTCAAGGAGTCCCGACATCCGGTGTCATCCCCGCTGGGGCCCGGGTCGAGCAGGAGATCGACTTTGAATTGTCAGGTCTTTCCCAATTGCGGTTGGCCCTGCGCGAGCCGGACTTTACGACCGCCGGTCGGATCGAAGCGGCCATCAACCGCGAGTTCAATCGCGCCGTTGCGGTCATGCGCGACTCGGGCACGGTGGAATTGAGCATCCCGGAAACGCGGGCCCCTTCCACGGCGCATGCGATCGGCCGGATCGAAAACATCCTGATTGAACCTGAAACCAAAGCGCGGGTGGTTGTAGATCAGCGCTCCGGCACAATCGTCATGGGGCAGGAGGTCCGAATCTCACGTGTCGCGGTTTCTCAAGGCAACCTGACACTTCGGGTAGAGGAATCTCCGATCGCCGTTCAGCCCAACCCCTTTGCCAGAGGGGAGACCGTTGTTGTGCCGCGAACCATCGCAGGGATTGAGGAGGACCCCGGCACCGGGTTGGCAGAAATCCCCGAAGCAACGACGCTGTCGCAGGTGGTTGCCGGCCTGAACGCGTTGGGCGTATCCCCGCGGGATATGATCGACATCCTCAAAACTATCAAAGCCGCTGGGGCCCTTCATGCCGAGTTTGTCGTCAGATAGAAAGACGCCTAGCCGGGTAGCCGATGATCAAACTGGTTTCCGGTTCTGGTCTATTTTGACTTCCAACTGTCCAGCCAGCGCCGGAAACTGGATCTTCGTTCGTCGATCGCATCCCCAGCGGCGTAGAGACCATCCTCGACGCTTTCAAGCATGGGGTCGATGCGGGCTTCGCGGAACCTGCGCCAACGCACCCAAAGCGCCCAGACGATGGCAAGAAACACGGTCAGGAAAATGATGTTGAACCAGGGAATGATGCGAACGTCCGGTCCTTCGACATGTTTGATGAAGATGGCATTCGGGAAGATCGACAGAAACTCGTTGCGCCAGCCGTAGTGGGTCACGACAACCCAATCCGGATCATCCTTGTCCGAGATCGCGTCGTTGGCTTCGGTGTAAAGGTTGGCGGTATCGAACTTAAAATAGGGTGGCCAGCCCCAGCTGGTATCTTCGTTCCGATAGACGATCGGCTTGCCGTTCGCCCGCACGGCTTGGATGAACTGCACATCGCGGTTCGAAAGGCTGGTCGACTGATCATCAGGCTCAGACCAGAAAATGCGGGTCCAATCCGTCAGATCCTGCCGCTCTTCGTAGGTGTTTACGATGCGGACAATGTCGTGCTGCGGCAGCGAGTATTGCAGGATCGCACCCAGCGTGATCCAGAAAAACAGGATGAACGCCCATTTGATGTAGACCATTCCCAAAACCTCACATGTAGTTCACGACATAGATCAGCGCGGCGATCGCCACCCAAGGCACGATATAAACACCCAGGATCAGTTTGCGACGGAACGAATTGTCATAGACGTGCAATCCGCGTTCGACAAAGGCTTCCTTGTTGCCAGTCTTGCCCTTCTCCTCCCACCACGTCTCAAGCTTTTGTCGCCGGACGCGACGCGAGTAAAGAGACAAGGCGAAATAGGCAATCGTCTGAACGACGAGCAGACCGAGAAACAGGCGCAATGCTCCGAACATATTACTCTTTCCTTACCGCGCCCCAAGGGCCGACCCGTGCGATCACCGCCTCGCTGACCCGGTCTTCGCCGCTCATGTCGGGTTCATGCCCGAACAGTGCGGCGCGGGCCCCGGCCTTGTCCACTTGATATTCACGGGCAAGAAACTCGGCCACATAGGCCTTTTTCGGCTCCGGCCAGCCACCATACGTGCGGTAGAACAGTTCCTTGTGGCAAATGAACATCTGGCGCGGGTCCAGCGGGGCAAGTTCGGCCAGCAGCATATTCACAAGATCGCGGTTCGGGGTATTGGCGGCGCGCAGCGAATAGAAATAGGCCGGATGATCCGAGGTGATACGCGGCCAAGGCCCGCCATCTGTCGCCCAGCGCAACAATTGCGCGAGGCCATGATAGGCTTCGGGCAAGCGATCCGCGTGATTGCGCGCCAAACGCCGCATGTCGCTGCGGTCCAGCCCGGTCAGATCAATGCCCGCATCCGCGGCGGCGTCAACGGTCAGAAAGTCCATCTTCTGTTGCAGGATCGCGGCGGCATCCACGCCGCGGGCCTTGACGATCGGCTCGACCAGATCGTTGTAATTCAGAAATTTGGCAATCTGGTTTCGCTGCGACGGATCAAAGACATATTTGATCGGCAAATCCTCTGGCCTTTCACCCATGCAGATCGCCGCCGGGTGATCCAGATCCGGGAACAGATACATGCCGCCGAAATGCGCCGTCCAGAAGTTGCGCTGTTCAAACACCGTGTGGCGCAGCCGGACAGGGTTGCGGGTGACGTCGCCGGTTTCCTTAGCGGTTTCGATCATTTTCGCGATCAGCACATCATCGAACCAGGCGTCTTCCTCGGTCTTGAACCGCTCGACCATGCCTGCCAGCTGCTCGGCTTTGCGCAGGGTGCCGCCCACGGTGTCGGCCTCGATTTCAATATTGCGCAGGTTCAGCAGGTCGCGCGGCGTCGTGAGTTTGAAGACCGAGTTCACCAGCTCTCCGGCCACCGCATCGGTGGCGGTCAGGGCGAACAACTGCGCCTCGTTCATCTCGATGAATTCGCGTAGGATATCGCGCGAGGTCGAGAATTTGACGTTCAGCAGCGGCGCGCGTTTCTGTTCGGTCGTCAGCAGAATGAACTGCCGGTTGACCCCGTTGGGGTTGAGGTAAAGCTCATCCTCCAGCTCAATCCCCACCTCCGGCGAATAGCCCGAGATATCGACATGGAAATCCGTCAGCGCCGTGGTCTTGCCCGCCAGATGCTGCAGCGCGCGGTTGTATCGCTCGACCAGAGCCGGGCTGGAGATGTGGACAAGGTTGCCGAACATCAGGCCTTTTTCGATGAGGCGGATCATTGCTCTTCATCCCATATATCGCTTTGCTTCAATAGTGCAGACCAATCGTCGGCCGCAAAATCCAATCCAAGGTCTTGAGCTCGAATTTGTTGAGCTTGAGATAGATTAGGCAGTACTTTTTTGATTTGCTGCAAGGTGCTTGCAATGAAACTGGCACTCCGGGGAACGACTGGTTTTCTCAGAAAATTGAGCTGAAAAGATGTTTCAGCGGGCAAGAAATATCCTTGTGCCTGATGTAATCTCAGACAAAACATGTCAATCCGTTCTTCTCTATCGTGTTCCCGGCATTCGATGCCGAGCTCGCAACTCCCTTCTTCACCCCTTCCCCTCCAGATACCGCCGCTTGGCCTCTTCCATCCGGCCCATCTCACGGACGGCGTTTTCGATAGCGACCTCATCGCTCTTGTCGGCATAGCGGAATTCGCTGTCGGCGTAGCGGTTGATTTCCTGGATCACCATTTCCACCGTGATCGGCTGGCGCAGGTCCTCGATCATGGCTTTCTTGGTGTCGTAGTCGCGGAACAGGAACAGGTCGGGGTTTTCCATCCATTCGTCGGGCAGTTCGAAATCCATCGCGCGGACCTTGACTGCGTCGGTGATGTTCTTGATCGCGCGGCCTGTAAACCGCTCATCCGCCTGCTGGATCGCCTTGAGGTAGGTGCCCAGCTTGGCGATCGTGTCCATCTGGCCGATCTCACCAGAAACCCGGTCATAGACCTGCAGCAAAGCGTCCTCATGCGGGCGCGAGTGGCTTTCGAAACTGGCGGCGACGGCCTTCTTGATTTCCTGCGCGGCATAGGCTTCGTGTTCGCCTAAGGGTATGTCGTGGTTGCGGCCCATCAGCAGGTGCAGAATGTCGATGTAATCCTCGCGCGTTTGCGGTCCGTCCACCAAGAACCGCGCACCCGCCCGCTGCCGCAGGGCGTCATCGACATTCTCGGGGTAGTTCGAGAACATGCCAAAGGTGCAGTTGCCGCGCACCACGGTGTTGGCGCCGGCAAAGCTCTCCATCAGCACGGCGGTGATTTCCAGCTGACCGGCTGACGACTGCCGGTCGCCGCGTTTGCCGGCCAGCTGATCGATATCGTCGATCGTGCCAAAACCGATGACCGAGGGGTCGATGATCGTGTTGATGAACGCCTTGGCGTTCTGGCCGGATTTGCCCTGATAGCTGTCGATATTGTCGGTGCTCAGGTTCTGATAGCGGAACGGATAGCCTGCATTCTGGCAATAATCATTGATCAGCCCGGCCATCATCTGGATCAGAGTGGTCTTGCCGGTGCCCGGTTTGCCGTCGCCCATGAAGGTAAAGATAAACCCGCCAAGCTCCGCGAACGGGTTCAGGCGACGGTCAAAATCATAAGCCATCAGCATTTTGGCCAGCTTCATGGCCTGATATTTGGCGATATGGTTGCCCACCACCTCGTTCGGTTTCTTGAACGTCATGGTGAGCGTGGTGGATTTGGCCTTCGACGCGGGCTCAAATCCCCGGATCGTCAGATCGTCGGCCTCGATATGCCAGGCGGCGTTCTGGAACGGGGCCAGATGGCCAGCCGTTTGCGCGCGCAGAGCAGCTTTTTCCATCAGTTGCTCTGCATAGGCACTGGTGGCCGCGATCAGATGGGCATCATCGGGCGCGTGCTTGGCCAGAACCTGATCCAGCTCCCAAAGGGCACCGTGCAGGGCGAGTTGGCCGTTGTCTGTCAGGACCTCATCGATTTCACCGATTTCGACCGTGGTCTCACCCAGATGCGAGGACATCAAATAGGCCAACGCATTGCCGAAGGTGTGCAAGGTGATCAACGCTTCGGCGGTCAGCAGATCCGAGAATTCGGTCTTGCGCGCGGCGGCAAGATCTCCGGCCAGATTGGCGCGTTTCAGATCGGCCAGCGGGGTCTGGTCCGCATAGGTTTCGGCCACCGCCAAAGCGATGGCAATCGCCCGGCGGATCGCCTGCTGTGTGGTCGCCTGCTGCGGGGACACCAGCGCGTCGCCGTCATCCGCGGCCTCTATCCGTTCGACCAGATGCACCCCATCGGCCCGCGCAGTGCGGCGGGTTACCAACCCCGGCGTGGTCGACCGGAACCGCCGTCCCGTCGACACACCCGGTGACCGTTCGACGGCGGCCTCGGCGGGTTTGGCTATGCGCGGCGCATGCTCGAACCCGTTCAGCAACGCGGTGGCGGCAGGATAGTGCTTGCGAATATCGTCTTCGCGCAATTCCATCTGGTCTGACGTCAAACTCATTTCAAAATCGCCTTTTTATTATCAATATCGCAACACCTGCCCGGACTTGCTGACCACAAACTTGCGCACATCCGCAAAGCCTGGCGGATTGCGTTCGGCCAGAACCTGGAACGGACGCTGGGGAAGAATGATCGAGCGCTGGGTGCGTGTGGCCCCGGTCTCGGCCCCCTGTCCGCCGAAGGGGTCCAACGCAAAGACCTCGCGCTCGACGGTCGAGAACCATCCGGCGCGTTCTTCGATGACCTCTTCGCTGTGCAGCTCTTCGGTGGTCCAGGCCAGAGCCCAATCCTGCCCCTCGGGGGCTTGCGCGTCCTCCAACACCTGCCGCAGGGGGCCGGATTGCTCGGTATAGGCCGAGGAATACATCGGACCCACATGAATGCGGCGCAGATGTTTGGGGTGCAGGTCGTCGAAATCCTGATCGAACCCCTTGGCGATGGTCACCAGTTTCAAGCCACCCAGCGACTGCGCCATCAGATGCGCCTGCACTTCGGGCCAGCGACGCTGGTCCTTGGGCAGGGCCGTTTTGCCGCTGTCCTCCAACTGCATCAGGTAGATGACCGGCAGGTTGATCTGGCTGTCATAGACCGCCCAATGAATCAGGAATTTCCGCCGCTCGCCCTCGGTCTCGATCCAATGGCATTCCGGGTCATTGCGAGCCCAGAACAGCTGACCTTTCAACAATTCCTCGTAATAGAGCCTTTGGGACAGTGCGAACTGCAGCTTGGTGGGGATTTCCCGGTCGCCAATGATCGTCCGCACCATCTCGGTTTTCAGGTCCTCTTCCGAGGGCATATTCGCCAGATGTACCTGCGCCTGCTGCGCGTCATTGGCCATGGTCAGCAGTTCGGCCGCCACCGGAAATCCGCTGTCACGCTTGTCCATGGCGAGACTACCAAAGAACCGCCCCGTATCACGCCCGACCAGCAGGTATTTCATGCTGAGCGCGCGGAAGGTGTAGAGCAGCCCCGAAAGGTAGCGCGACACGATCCGCACCTCTTGCTTGCTGATCGCGCCCTCGGCCTCCATCGTCGCGGCCACGCGCAGGAGGTGGACGGTGATCACCTCGAATTTGCGGAAATAGCGGCGCGAGGCAAAGGTATCGGTCAGGCCGACATGGTCTTGGGTTGGGTTACTCATTTAGCTTATCGACCAATAGAAGGAATACCTCGAATGCCAACCAAAGTGCGCCCCAGACTGCGAACACGGCTGAAACTCCAAATGAGCCGAGCGCGAAGACCAATGGTACGAAGAACATCATCAACCTCAGATCGGGACCAAGGTATGCTGGAATCAATTGGGTCAGGTACCCGAACAGGATGAGAAGCGCCCCGAAGAGCGCAACGCCCACTGCTGAACTTAGCATCTTTAGCGGCGAACGGATCGCGTCCTCACCCCCCATACAAATTCTTATCATGCTTCTCGACAATCGAGGCAAACCTGCGGGCAAAGCGCTCGTCCGCCTTGGCCTTTTTCTCCAGCACGTCGCGGGCAAAGACCATGTGGTCCTCATGCGCCTCAAGCATGTCGGCCATTTTCTGGTTGGTCGCTGTGCCGATGGCGGCCATGGCGGTTTGCGCCTCTTGATCGGTCTGCACGCCGATCTCGTTGATGCGGTGGGCCACGTCCTGCTGCTGCGCGGTTTTCAGCGATTTGGTCAGGGCGTCATACAGAACCACGCGCTGTTGCGTGTCTGTCTGCAGCTTGTTGATCAGCACCATCTGCGTCGCCGCCTGGTTCTGCAGTGAATCGACCCAGGTCTTGCCCTTTTCGATATAGCGCTCCAGCGTCTGGGACTTGGCCAGCTTGACCTGCTCTTCCTGAACCTTCGCGTTGTACTGCTTGTTCAGCTCGGCCAGTTCGGTTTCGAGCTTGGTGCGCGCGGCGGCGTCCTGCTCGACACTGATCTTGTTTTCCAGCGTGATGATCGCCGGGTCCATACCTTGAATCTCGGTACGCAGAGCCTCCAATTCGGCCACGGTGGCCTCACGGTCATCCAGCGTGACGGTCAGGTTGTTCTCCACCTTCACGCGCTGCTCTTCAAGCACGGCCAGTTGTCCTTCCAGCAGCTTCACGATCACGTCGGATTTGGCGATCAGGTCCTGCAGCTTGTCGTCGATATTGGCTGAGCGCATCCGTTCTTGGCGCATGGACTCGGATTTACCCTTCGAGAAGATGCCCACGAACGATTCCCACCCGGTCTTCGAGCGCATCTCGTCGAAATCCTTGGAAAACGCGCTGGTGACGTCGTCCAGCCCCATGATCAGTTCGGCGATGTTTGCGTTCATCACCTCGGTATGGGCGTGCACGTCTTCAAGCGTGGCATTTTCGATGTCGATATCCGCTTCGGCCGTTCCGATCTTGGCGCGTGCGGCCTCGATCCGCGAGGTCAGCCCTTCGATCTGCGACTGGCTTTCACGCACCTTGGCCTGGGTTTCCTCGATCAATGCTTCGAATTGCTGGTTCGACATCTGTCCAATCCTTGTTTTTCTTATCTACCCAACAAGATAGGAAATGTTATAACGATTTACATCCCCCTGGGTCTCTCAAATCACCGGAACTTTGGCAAAACCCTATCGAAAAAGATAGGCGTCAAAACCAACAGCTGGCTGGCTTTTGATGCTTTCCGGCCCTTGCATCGCACGCCGATCTATTTTTTGATCAAATCTGGATTGATTGACGCCCCCGGGTGGCCCTAGACATGTTCTGCGCCACCTGATTGGGTACGCGCAAATTCTTTCCCTGCCCGGAGGCCGACCCATGCTGGATACCACGACCGACCTGAAATCGCTTTTGAAGAACCCCGACCTTCTGGTCACCAAGGCCTATATCGGCGGGCAATGGGTCGATGGTGACAACGGCACCTTTGCCGTCACCAATCCGGCCCGCGGCGACGTGATCGCCGAGGTCGCGGATGTCAGCCGCGCCCAGGTGGCCGGTGCCATCGCGCAGGCCGAGGCCGCACAGAAGGAATGGGCCAAGCTGACCGGCAAGGAGCGCGCCGCGATCCTGCGCCGGTGGTTCGACCTGATGATGGAAAACGCCGAGGATCTGGGCAAGATCCTGACCGCCGAGCAAGGCAAGCCCCTGGCCGAGGCGGTGGGCGAGATCGCCTATGGCGCGTCCTTCATCGAATTCTTCGGCGAAGAGGCCAAGCGGGTCTATGGCGAGACCATCCCCGGCCATCAGCGCGACAAGCGGATCATGGTGCTGAAACAGCCGATCGGGGTGGCGGCCTCGATCACGCCGTGGAACTTCCCCAACGCGATGATCACGCGCAAGGCAGGCCCGGCACTGGCCGCTGGCTGCGCCTTTGTCGCGCGCCCGGCCACCGAAACGCCCCTGTCGGCGCTGGTGCTGGCGCTGCTGGCCGAACAGGCCGGCGTTCCGGCGGGCGTGTTCAACGTGGTGCCTTCGTCACAGGCCAGCGAGATCGGCAAGGAGTTCTGCGAGAACCCCGGCGTGCGCAAGCTGACCTTTACCGGCTCGACCGAGGTGGGCCGGATCTTGCTGCGTCAGGCCGCGGACCAGGTCATGAAATGCTCGATGGAGCTGGGCGGCAACGCGCCGTTCATCGTGTTCGACGACGCCGATCTGGATGCCGCCGTCGAAGGCGCGATGCTGTGCAAATTCCGCAACAACGGCCAGACCTGCGTCTGTGCCAACCGCATCTATGTGCAGGCCGGTGTCTATGACGCCTTTGCCGCCAAGCTCAAGGCCGCGGTCGAGGCATTGAAAATCGGCGACGGCCTGTCCGATGGCACAACGACCGGCCCGCTGATCAGCGACGAGGCGGTGGCCAAGGTGCAGGAACATATCGCCGATGCCACGGCCAATGGCGGCGCGATCCTGACCGGTGGCCTGCCGCACGATCTGGGCGGCACCTTCTTCCAGCCGACGATCATCACCGACGTGACCCAGGACATGAAGGTCGCGCAGGAAGAGACCTTTGGCCCGCTGGCGCCTCTGTTCAAGTTCGAGGACGAGAACGAGGTCATCGCCATGGCCAATGACACGATCTTCGGCCTCGCCTCGTATTTCTACGCCAAGGATTTGAGCCGCGTGTACAAGGTGGCCGAGGCGCTGGAATACGGCATCGTCGGCATCAACACCGGCATCATCAGCTCGGAACTGGGCCCGTTTGGTGGTGTCAAGCAATCCGGCCTTGGCCGTGAAGGCAGCCACCACGGCATGGAAGACTATCTCGAGATGAAATACATCTGCATGGCGGTCTGATCGGACGGACCATGAGACAAGGGCGCCTCTGGGCGCCCTTTTTCTTTGCAACCGTCATGAAAAACCCCGCGTCCGGAGGAACGCGGGGTTGTGCGACAACCGAGGGAGGAGACTATCATCGCCGCTTGGGCAGTCTTGGCCTCAGTTCACGGGCTTGGCGTCAACCACGTCCTGTTCGATCGCCTTGGTCGAGGTGATCTCGATCCGGCGCGGTTTCAGCGCTTCGGGCACCTCGCGCTTCAGGTCGATGTGCAGCATGCCGTTTTCCAGGCTGGCGCCGGTCACGCGGACGTGGTCGGCCAGAGCAAAACGACGCTCGAAGGCGCGGGTGGCGATGCCGCGATGCAGATAGGTGGGCTTGGTGTCTTCGGTGGCTTTCTTGCCGGCCACGACCAGCGCGTTTTCCTTGACTTCGATCGTCAGGTCATCTTCGGCAAAGCCGGCGACTGCGATCGAAATACGATACGCATCGGCATCGGTTTTTTCGATGTTGTACGGGGGATAGCTGGGTTGTGACACTTCGCTGGTCATAACCCGATCCATGATGTCGGCAATCTGGTCAAAGCCGACGGTTGCGCGGTGCAGTGGTGCAAAATCAAAGCTACGCATGTTCGTTATCCTCATGTTCAGAGCGATTTACGAGTTTTGCCCTCCGATTGGACGGGCGTTGGTGATCGTCGGACCCCGGTTTGGCTGCCCGACACACATGAGATGGGAAAGAAACTGGCTGAGTTCAAGACCCGCCGGAGCTGATGAATTTCGCGCCCGAGCTGGACTTGCCCGAGCCGACCTGCAGCCGCCGAATCTTGGCCTTTGGCTGCGGCGCATCCCGCCGCATGATGGCCTTGAGGTCCGAGACGACCCCCTCAAGTTCCATGCCGAACCCGACCTTGCGACGGCCGTCGGTACCAACCGCAGATACCACAGAAAGGATCTGCCAACGCGGCCCGTTGCGGGCCAGAATGGCTGAACCGGAGGATCCGAACGTGACATCGCAATTGAAGGTAATCAGACCTTGGCGCCGCTCGAGAATCCGGCAGGACCGCTGGCGCGTGATTGCCTCGGATCGGCCGCGCCCGTACGAAGCGATGCTGATCTCATCCCCGGCGACCCGGCCACTGTGCAATGCAAATGGGTTGGCGACGGTATACGGGATCGGTTGATCCAGTCGCATCAGGGCGACATCGACCCGGACCATCTCGGGTGACAGGCCAACCCGGGGGTCATAGTCGGGAAGGACGGCGATCTGCACGACCGTGCCTTCGGCAAGCGCATGTCCATCGCTCAGACCTGCGCGAAAGGTGACTTCGCCGGGTGCGTAGGTCCGACCGGTGGCCTTGTCCGTCGCACAATGGGCTGCGGTCAGGACAAGATCCTGCGCGATCAGCGTGCCGGTGCAGAACGAGCGGTCTCCGATGTCCAACCGCCCGATCGCCTCCCAACCATACAGGTCGTCCCGATCGGTCAGCCGGCGCTTGCCACTGTCCTGGGCCACCGCCGACGCAGCAATCCCGGCCAAAATCAGGGCCAATGTCACGATACGGCAGGTCATGGCCGGACAAACCTTGCGCCGACGTTCTTTCCAGGCTCGAGCGTATTGCCGGAAGCGCCAAATCCATTCCCTGCGGACAGCTCGGTACGCAGCACCTCCAGCGACTCTTCCAGCGCTGTTCCCAACGATACCCGCCGGCCTTCCAATTCGGCCTTTGCGGACACGACCGATACGATCCGGGGGTGATCCCCTGAGAACGAGAAGATCGGCGCGCCGGACGCACCCAAATCCACGTCACAGGACATGACCAGCACCCCCGATTGCTGCGCCATGACCGAGCAGACCTGTTGCAGCGAAGGGGCTTCTGCGCGGTTGTGGGCGTACGAAACCACTCCGACATCCTCGCCTCGCGTCGGCCTGTAGCCGGTTTCAAACGGGATCACGGTCGTATTTCGGATCGGCTGCCACAACTCGATCAGCGCGACGTCGTGGCGCACACGACTGACGGATGCGGCGCGGTCATACTCGTACTCCGGATGAATGACCGCCTGGCGCGCTGTGCGATAGGCCGATGCGCGGCCGTGTCGCCACCCCGCCAGAAACTCGATTTGGCCCGGATCAATTCGTTGGCGGGTCGCTTGGTCGAACAGACAATGCGCTGCGGTCAGAACAAGCGTGGGTGAGATCAACGCACCAGTGCAGAAGCCGGTGCCGTCGATGTTCAGCCGTCCAACCGCCATCCATTCGCGCCCGGAATCCGAGGTTTCAAGGCTTTGCAGCCCAGTATCCTGCGCCGTGGCTGCCAATGGCAGAACACATAACGCTATCGCCCTGATCCATGTACGCACGCGGTTCTCCGGCATGAGGTATCGGCCAATCTACTTACGCGTGGCGTTTGGCGAAAATAGGGCAGAGCCGGACCGCGCCTAATCCGCACCAGACTGATGCGTCGGCGCATCAGGCCCGATCACCGCAGGATCGGCACCGCATCCGCAGGCTGTCCGGCCCGATCCAGCGCAGGGGGCCGAGGCCCGCCCGTGGCCCAATCCAACAGCTCGACCGTATGCACGATGGGCAGTTGGGTACCCGACCCGATCTGCATCATGCAGCCGATGTTCCCGGCCGCGATAAAATCGGGGTTCTTGGCCTCCAACGTGCGCACCTTGCGCTGTTTCAGCTTGGCCGAGATCTCGGGCTGCATCAGGTTGTAGGTGCCCGCGCTGCCACAGCACAGGTGGCTGTCGGCGGGTTCGACCACGGTGAACCCCGCCTTTTTCAGCAGGTCCTTGGGATAGGTCTTGATCTGCTGCCCGTGTTGCAGCGAGCAGGCCGCGTGATAGGCAACCGTCAACCCCTTGTCGTCACCCTGCGGCAAGTCCAGCTGCATCAGGATCTCGCTGACATCCATGGCAATGCCCGACACCCGCGCCGCGTCCTCGGCCAGCGGATCGTCGCGGAACATGTGCCCGTAATCCTTGATCGTGGTGCCGCAGCCCGAGGTGTTGATGACGATTGCATCCAGCCCCTTGCCGTCCATCTCGCGGGTCCAGGCGCGGATATTGGCGGCGGCGGTGGCATGGCTTTCGCGGGTTTTGCCCATGTGATGGGTCAACGCCCCGCAGCAGCCGGCGCCCTCGGCCACAACGACCTCGCAGCCCAGCCGGGTCAGCAGGCGGATCGTGGCATCGTTGATGTCGGTGTTCAGCGCCTTTTGCGCACAGCCCGTCATCAGGGCCACGCGTTTGATCGCCTGCCCCTTGGGCGCAAAGCTTTGGGGGTCGTCATTGCGGCTGACCGGCGGGATGTGTTTCGGAGCCATGTCCAGCATCGCCCGCAGGCGCGCGTCGGGCATCAGAAAGCGGAACGGCCGCCCCAGCTTGGCCCCGATCAGCGCCCAGCGGAACCGCATCGGATAGGGCAGGATCCGTGCCAGAACCCACCGCAGCGCCCGGTCCGAGAAGGGGCGCTTGTAGCGGTTTTCGATATATTCGCGGGCGTGATCGACCAGATGCATGTAATGCACGCCCGACGGGCAGGTCGTCATGCAGGCCAGGCAGGACAGGCAGCGGTCGATATGCTTGACGGTCTTTTCATCCGGCACACGCTCGTTTTCCAGCATGTCCTTGATCAGGTAGATGCGCCCACGGGGGCTGTCCAATTCGTCGCCCAACACCTGGTAGGTCGGGCAGGTGGCGGTGCAGAACCCGCAATGCACGCAGTTGCGCAAAATCTCGTTTGCGCGGCGGGTGCCGGGGTCTTTCAACTGGTCTTCGGTGAATGTGGTCTGCATCGCCCTATCCCATCAGCCCGGGGTTGAACACGCCGCGCGGGTCGAATTTCTGTCGAATCCCCTGTGTCAGAGACGCAATTCCCTGCGGTTCCGGCTGGAACCGGCCCAGCCGGGCAAGGGTATCGGCCCCGGCCCGCACCAGCGTGGCGTGGCCGGAAAACGCGCCGATGCGCGCGTGCAGGTCGGTGCCTGCGGGCACCAGCGCCCAGATCAACCCGCCGCCCCAGTCGAACAGGGTCCGATCAGCCTCGGCCCGCGCGGCGATTTCGGGCGCGTCGCCGGGTTTGACCGAAATCCGCCAGACTTCGCCGGGCGTGTCGGCTAAATCGGCCGCATCGCGGATCGCCTGCCACAGGGCGTCCGATGGCTCGACCGGATCAACTGCGCCGAACTGGGCAAGCAACTCCTGCAGACGCCCGGTGCGATACGAGACCGATTCAGCAAACCCCTCGATCCGGATCAAGGCGCGCTGCTGCTGCGGATCATAGGCTGCGCCGGTGACCTCAAAGGGTGATTTCAGGGCCTCGGACAGGATGCGAACCGCAGTCGCGGCGTCCTTGGCGGGTACGGCCAGCGTCGCGCTGGCCTCGGGTTTGGGCAGCACTTTTAGCGACACCTCGGTCAGCACGCCCAGCGTGCCCCAGGACCCGGCCATCAGCTTGACCAGATCATAGCCGGTGACGTTCTTCATCACCCGCCCGCCATTCTTGATGATCTGCCCCTGCCCGTCGACAAAGCGCACGCCCAGCAGGAAATCACGGCAGGCCCCGGCCTGAATCCGGCGCGGCCCCGAGACGTTGGCCGCCACGACACCGCCGATCGTGGGCGCGCCCGAGGATCCCAGCAGGGCGCGATGGTCCATCGGCTCGAACGCCAGCTGCTGACCTTCGGCCTCCAAAGCGGCCTCGATCTCAGCCAGCGGGGTTCCGGCCTGCGCCACAAGCGTCAACGCCCCCGGCTCGTACAGGGTGATCCCGCGCAGCCCCTCGGTGCTCAGCATCCGGTCGGGGCCGGTCACACCGCGCGTGCCGCCACCGACAACGCGTACCGGTTCATTCAGGCCGGCCACGATTTCGGCCAGTTCAGACTCTGATTCAGGTCTCATTGCGGGGTCCGTTCTGTCTTGGGAGTCATTCCGCCGCCATCGGCACGACGCGCCGGGCCGCACTGGCGTCCAGCGGGAACACCTTGGCGGGGTTCAGCAGCCATTTCGGGTCGAACACGTCCTTGACGGCCATCTGCGCCTCAAGGTCCTGAGGCGCGTATTGATGATGCATCAGGTCGCGTTTTTCGATGCCCACCCCATGCTCGCCGGTCAGGCAGCCGCCGGCATCGACGCACAGTTTCAGGATCTCGGCCCCGAAGGCCTCGCACTTTTCCAGATCGCCGGGCTTGTTCGCATCGAACAGGATCAGCGGGTGCATGTTGCCGTCGCCGGCGTGGAACACGTTGCCCACGGGCAGGCCGAATTCCTTGCTCAATTCACCGATGCGGCGCAGCACGTCCGGCAGGGCCGACACCGGAATCGTGCCGTCCAGACACATATAGTCGTTGATCTGCCCCATCGCGCCAAAGGCCGATTTCCGGCCCAGCCAGATGCGGGCGCTTTCCTCGGCCGACTGGCTTTCGCGCAGCTCGACCGGGTTGTGTCGTTTGGCGATCTCGACGATCTTGGCCAACTGGCTGTCGATCTCGGCGTCCGAGCCTTCGACCTCGACAATCAGCAGCGCCTCGCAATTCGGATAGCCGGCATGGGCAAAATTCTCGCAGGCCTCGATGCACAGCCGGTCCATGAACTCGATCGCCACGGGCAGGATGCCGGATTTGATGATGTCCGAGACGCATTCGCCCGCCACCGCATTGTCATCAAAACCCATCAGGACCGGGCGCGCGCCCTCGGGCTTGCGCAGGATGCGCAGCGTCGCCTCGGTGACGACCCCCAGCTGCCCTTCCGAGCCGCAGACCACGCCCAACAGGTCCAGCCCGCCGGAATCCAGATGCGCGCCGCCGATCTCGACCACGCGGCCATCCATCAGCACCATCGTCACGCCCAGCAGGTTGTTGGTGGTCACGCCGTATTTCAGGCAATGCGCGCCGCCCGAGTTCATCGCGATATTGCCCGCGATGGCGCAGGCCAGCTGCGACGACGGATCGGGCGCATAGAAGAAATCCTGCTCTTCGACCGCGCCGGTGACGCTCAAATTGGTGCGGCCGGTCTGCACACGGATGAAGCGGTTGTCATAGTCAACCTCGAGCACCTCGTTCATGCGGGCCACGCCCAGGATCACGCAATCGGCGGTGGGCAGCGCCCCACCAGCCAGCGAGGTCCCGGCCCCGCGCGGCACGACCGGCACGCCTTCGTCGTGGCAGATTCGCAGAATGTCCGAGACCTCCTGCGTCGAAGACGGCAGAACCGCGATCATCGGCGCGCATTTGTAGGCGGTCAGGGCGTCGCACTCATAGGCGCGGGTTTCGGACGGATCGGCAATGACGGCATCTTCGGGAAGAACCTGCCGCAGACGGGCAAGAACGCTGGCCTTGCGGGCCAAAACGTCGGGGTTGGGCTGTGGCATGTCCATGGCGGATCCTCCAGTTTGGTAAAATAATATTACCAATTTCTGCATCTGGCAAGTTGCCTTCGTCGGACGTACTGTCGCGCCATGACATTGACCGAACGCGCCCTGCTGTTTTCGCCCCTGGACTACGCCGCCGTCCTGCTGTTGCTGATCGCCTGGCAATGGATCGGATGGCGGATCGAGAACCCCGCGCCCGGCAAGCGCTCGGTCGCGGTGATGATGGACGAATTCCGCCGCTGCTGGATGCGCGAAATGGTGACCCGTCAGCCCCGCATGTTCGACGCCCAGGTCGTGGGCACGATGCGTCAGGGCAGTACGTTTTTTGCCTCGACCACGATGATCGCCATCGGGGGCGGGCTGGCCCTTCTGGGCAATACCGAGCGGCTGTCGGGCGTCGCCAAGGATCTGGCCATCGGCAGCGCACCGGCCATGGTGTGGGAGGTCAAGATCCTGATCGTGCTGTTGTTTCTGTCGAATGCCTTTCTGAAATACGTTTGGGCGCACCGGCTGTTCGGCTACTGCGCGGTGCTGATGGCGGCGGTGCCCAACGAGCCCGAGGATCCGCAGGCCTATCCCCGCGCGGCGCAGGCGGCCGAGATCTGCGTGACCGCCGCGCGCAGCTTCAACCGTGCCCTGCGCGCCACCTATTTCGCGCTGGCCTCGCTGGCCTGGATCCTGGGCCCGATCACTTTGATCATCGGCACGCTTCTGACATTGGGGGTTCTTTATCGGCGCGAGTTTGCCTCGCATTCCCGCGCGATCCTGCTGAGCCTGCCGCCGGACACGCAGACGTGATCGCGCCCCGCCCGATCAGATCCTAGACTGGCGCAATGCGACACCTGATCCCCTGCCTGTTTCTGGCAGCCCCGGCCCTCGCCGACCCGCCGACGGTCGAAAATGTCACCGCGACGCGCACGGGCGAAACCTGGCGATTCGACGTGACCATCCGCCATCCCGATACCGGGTGGGACCACTATGCTGATGGCTGGCGCGTTCTGGCGATGGACGGGACCGAGCTGGGGATGCGGGTGCTGCACCACCCGCACGAGACCGAGCAGCCCTTTACCCGGTCGCTGGGCGGGGTCGCGATCCCCGAAGGCGCGAACCAGGTCCAGGTCCAGGCCCGTTGCAGTGTCGACGGCTGGAACGCAGACACCACGCTTGTGACGCTGGACTGATCGTCAGAACACGCCAAGCGACAGCCCGGCACCCAGTGCCGCGCCGATCTCGCGGCATTTGTCCAGTTCATCCTCGGGGATGGTCTTTTCCGCCAGTATCGCCTCGGGCGTCTGGGCGTGAGTGCAGACGATGCGGGGCGGCTGCACCTCTTTCAGGCGCCAACCGGTGGCGATGCGCGCCAGTTGCCGCGCCGCGTTCTGACCGTCGGACCCGGCGCAGATCATCTGCGCATAGGGCCGCCCCTCGATCCGGCCCAGAACCGGATAGTAGCAGCGGTCGAAAAAGTCCTTTATGACGCCTGACAGCGCCGCGAGGTTCTCGGGCGCGCAAAAGATGTATCCGTCGGCCGCCAGCAAATCGTCGGGTCCCGCCTGCTCGGCGGGTTTCAGGCTGACCTCGGCCTCGGCGCTGGCCGCCTGTGCGGCCGCATCGGCCATCTGCCGGCTGCCGCCGGTGCGCGAATGATAGACGATCAGTAGACGGGCCACAGTGGTCAGGCCCGATGATACGGGCCGCCCGACAGGATCGTCGCGGCACGATAGAGTTGTTCCGACAGCATCACCCGGACAAGCATATGCGGCCAGACCATGGCGCCGAAAGAAATCGAAAAATCGGCCTCGGCCCGCAGCGCCGGGTCGATACCGTCGGCGCCGCCGATGACAAAGGCCAGATCCTGCCGGCCCATGTCACGCCACCCGGCCAGCTTCCGCGCGAAATCGGGGGAAGACATCACCTTTCCCCGCTCGTCCAATGTGCAGATCACCGCGCCAGCGGGCAGCGCCTTGCGCAGCAACGCGGCCTCGGCGCCCATACCGGCGTTTTTCTTGTCTTCGACCTCGATCACGCGCGCAGGCCCCAAGCCCAGGCCGCGGCCGGTCCGGTCGAAACGGGTCAGATAGTCGTCAAGCAGGGTCTTCTCCGGTCCGGCACGCAATCGCCCGACCGCACAAATGCTGATACGCATGTCGCTCTCGCCGCCGGCCCTTCAATACGGGCCGGGATGGCGCCTCAGTTCGCCGAGGCGCTGCCGCCCTGAGGCAGCCACATCTTTTCCAGCTGGTAGAATTCGCGCACTTCGGGGCGGAAGATATGGACGATCACATCGCCCGTATCGATCAGCACCCAGTCGCCGGCATCCTTGCCTTCGACCTTCGAGGTGAAACCGAATTCCTGCTTGATGCGATCCGTCAGCTTTTCCGCCATCGCCGACACCTGACGCGTCGACCGGCCCGAAGCGATGACCATGTAGTCGGCCACCGAAGACTTGCCCTGCAGGTTGATCTGCACAACATCTTCGGCCTTGTCATCGGAAAGTGAGGAAAGGATGCGTTCAAGCAGCTTGTCGCTGATTGACTGAGAGCGGGCCATCACAGCGGCCCCTTCATCGGCGGGCAAACCCGCCTGTGTGTGTAGAGACAGGACATGGTCCTCCTTGCTAAAGCGCCGTGTAACCCCGGCGCCGGGGTACTATTAAGGTAGCAAGGCAATTGCAACATTTCAATGAACGGCAACCGTTGATGGCACGGGGTTGATCAATCCGTGTCCAGATGTGGCACAGCGGTGTCGGTGGCACCCTGCCCCAGCAGGCGCACTTCGCGCTGCGGGAAGGGGATCGAGATGCCCTCGGCCTGGAATGCATCCCACAGCGCCAGATAGACATTGCCGCGAATGTTGGTCAGGCCGGCCGTCGGATCGCGGATCCAGAACCGCAGCACGTAATCGACGCTGCTGTCGCCGAACCCGGTGATGTGGCAGACCGGTTCGTGCTTGCCGCCGCTCAGAACGCGTTTGACTGATTTCACCGTTCGCACGGCGGACTCGCGCACCTTGTGCGGGTCGTCGCCGTAGCTGGTGCCGAAGGTCAGATCGAGGCGGACGAACTCGTCGGAATGGGACCAGTTCACCACCTGCCCGGTAATCAGATCCTCGTTCGGGATCAGGTACTCGCGCCCGTCGCGGGTAACGACCGAGACGTAGCGGGCGCCCAGCGCGTTGATCCAACCGAACGTGTCGCCCAGCGAGATCACGTCGCCCGGCTTGATCGACCGGTCCATCAGGATGATGATCCCCGAGATCAGGTTCGACACGACCTTCTGCAGGCCGAAGCCGATGCCCACGCCAACCGCACCGGACAACAGCGCGATCCCGGTCAGGTCGAATCCCAGCGTCCGGATCCCGACCAGAAAGACCAGCCCGTACAGCGCCACCTGGATCCCCTTGGCCAGCAACACCTGCATCGAGGGCGAGATGTCGTCATTGCTTTTCAGCCCGCGTTCCGCCGCCCGGGTGCCGAGCCGCGCAAGCACCAACAACGTGCCGATCAGCAGAATGGCCTTGAGAATCCCCAATACCGAGATGTGAAGGCTGCCGATCGAAATCGCCACGCCGTCCAGGAACTCGGCGACGTCATCGGTCAGACTCAGCGCGACCAGCGTGGCGTAGATCCACATCGACCAGCGGAAGATGCGCCGAATCGTCCGGTTGCGGACCAGTCGCGAAATCAGCGCGATCGCAAGCCACGCGGTTGCCAGCGTTGCCAGAACACCGATGATGTAACTGCGCGATGGCCAGGTGACCTGCTGCATCACCAGATAGACGCCCCAGGCCAGAACGACAAAGTAGACCAGCGTCAACCGCTGCATCAGCTGAACCAGAACCCGCAACCGCCATTTGGGCCATCCACTGCGCGCCCGCGCCCAGGCTTCCCACCGGCCTTTTGTCAGCAGAGTCAAAAGGAAGGACAGCGCCACCAGCCCCAGGATGATGGCGATCTGATACTGCCGCCACCCCGGAGTCACGATCAACTCGACCAGGTTCCCAAGCTGCAACAGAAAGGCCTCGGCCATGTTGTCGAACAGTTCTGAAATCGAACTTGGGATCAAATCATTGTCCATGCGCGTCTCCTGCCGCCAGATTGAACAGCAATGTGGCGGCTTGCA
Source organism: Ruegeria sp. BHSA162 (assembly GCF_059613385.1). Taxonomy (NCBI): domain Bacteria; kingdom Pseudomonadati; phylum Pseudomonadota; class Alphaproteobacteria; order Rhodobacterales; family Roseobacteraceae; genus Ruegeria; species Ruegeria sp. BHSA162. Next base: position 2,757 of record NZ_JBXWSK010000020.1, on the reverse strand, counting down.
AGGCCCACCGACCTGTCGTGGGACGCGGATTGAGCCTTGATTGACGAGGGGGCGCGATATATCTGGATCGCATGAGATTCCATCAGGCCCCTGCTCCCAACCTGCAAGACCGCGCGCGCCTGCGTGAACGGTTCTTCGGGGCCGCCCGCACGGTTCTGGCCCGCCTATAATCGGCGCCCAGCCACTCGCCAGCATTTCTCAATACAGACGGGAGAGGACCGATGTCCCCCAAAACACTCTACGACAAGATCTGGGATGCCCATGTCGTGCACGAAGCCGACGATGGCACCTGCCTGCTTTATATCGACCGCCACCTGGTGCACGAAGTGACCAGCCCGCAGGCCTTCGAAGGCCTGCGCATGGCGGGCCGCAAGGTGCGCGCGCCGGAAAAGACCATCGCCGTGCCGGACCACAACGTGCCCACCACGCCCGACCGCGTGAACGGAATCGAGAACCCCGAATCGCGCATCCAGGTCGAAGCACTGGACAAGAACGCCCGCGAATTCGGCATTCACTACTACCCGGTGAATGATATCCGTCAGGGCATCGTCCACATCGTCGGCCCCGAACAGGGCTGGACCCTGCCGGGCATGACCGTGGTCTGCGGCGACAGCCACACCGCCACCCACGGCGCGTTCGGCGCGCTGGCCCACGGCATCGGCACCTCCGAGGTCGAGCATGTTCTGGCCACCCAGACTCTGATCCAGAAAAAGTCCAAGAACATGAAGGTCGAGATCACCGGCAAACTGCAGCCGGGCGTGACCGCCAAGGACATCACTCTGGCCGTGATCGGCGAAACTGGCACCGCCGGCGGCACCGGCTATGTGATCGAATATTGCGGCGAAGCGATCCGCGACCTGTCGATGGAAGGCCGCATGACCGTCTGCAACATGGCCATCGAGGGCGGCGCCCGCGCCGGCCTGATCGCGCCGGACGAAAAGACGTTCGAATACGTCAAGGGCCGCCCGCACGCTCCCAAGGGCGCGCAGTGGGAGGCCGCCCTGGCCTGGTGGAAGACGCTCTATTCCGATGACGACGCCCATTGGGACAAGGTCGTCACCATCCGCGGCGAAGAAATCGCCCCCGTGGTTACCTGGGGCACCAGCCCCGAAGACGTTCTGCCGATCACCGCGACCGTGCCCAACCCCGAGGATTTCGAGGGCGGCAAGGTCGAGGCCGCGCGCCGTTCGATCGAATACATGGGCCTGAAGCCGGGGCAGAAGCTGAGCGACATCGAGATCGACACGGTCTTCATCGGCTCCTGCACCAACGGCCGGATCGAGGATCTGCGCGCCGCTGCCGAGATCCTGAAGGGCAAAAAGATCAAGGACGGCATCCGCGCCATGGTCGTGCCCGGCTCGGGCCTCGTGCGCGCGCAGGCCGAAGAGGAAGGCATTGCCGAGATCTTCAAGCAGGCCGGGTTCGAATGGCGCCTTGCGGGTTGTTCGATGTGCCTGGCGATGAACCCCGACCAGCTGACCCCGGGCGAGCGTTGCGCCGCCACCTCGAACCGCAATTTCGAGGGTCGTCAGGGCCGCGGCGGACGCACCCATCTGCTGAGCCCCGCGATGGCTGCCGCTGCGGCAATCACGGGAAAGCTGACAGATGTGCGTGAATTGATGTAAGGTCCCCTCATATCTAGATATTTGAGGGAGAGACTGAAATGAGTGAATGGGTCAAATGGCTCCTGATGGGGCTTCTATCGATCGTGTTCGGCATATTCGTGCTGGGCGCACCGGTTGTGGCATCCGTGGCAGTGACCGTGGTCACCGGCGTCCTTTTGCTGGTGTCCGGTGTTCTGCAGGTTGTCGGCGGTTTCACCGTCGAAGGAACCGGAAACAAGATCCTGGCCTTCATCATGGGTGCGGTCATGCTGTTCCTGGGCTGGTCGTTTCTGGACCATCCGCTGGCAGGCACTCTGACGCTGGCAACAGTGGTGCTTATCTTGTTCATGGCAGGCGGGATCGCACGGATCATTCTCTCGTTTCAGATGCGAGGCACGTCATTTTTCTGGCCAACCCTGATCTCGGGCATCTTGTCGATCATCCTGGCAGGCATCATCTGGTCTTATGCAAGCTCGGAACCGGCGGTGCTGTTCCAGTTGCTGGGCATCCTGCTGGGCATCGAGATGCTGTTCAACGGGTTCGGATTGGTCTTCATGGCGTTCTTCGTCAAGAACGCGCCCAAAGACGAAACAACAGAAGCTCAACAAGCTTGAAACGCGGGGCATGGGGCCTGACCTCTCCCGCAGGAGTGTGAACATGGAAAAGTTTGAAAAAGTCCACGGTGTGGCAGCCCCCATGCCCCTGATCAATATCGATACCGATATGATCATTCCCAAGGTGCATCTGAAAACGATCAAACGGTCCGGCCTCGGCGTCGTCCTGTTCGACGAGATGCGCTATCACGATGACGGACGCGAGAACGAAGAATTCGTCCTGAACAAACCCGCTTATCGCAACGCCGAGATTCTGGTGGCCGGCGACAACTTCGGGTGCGGCTCATCTCGGGAACACGCGCCCTGGGCGATCAAGGATTTCGGTATCAAGGTGGTCATCTCGACCAGCTTCGCCGACATCTTCTTCAACAACTGCTTCAAGAACGGCATCCTGCCCATCGTCGTCGAAGAACACCACCACGTCATTCTGATGGAGGATGCCCACAAGGGCGAGAACGCACGTATGACCGTGCATCTGGAAGATCAGCAGATCGTCACCTCTGACGGCGTCGTGATCGAGTTTGATATCGACCCGCACC